>CBDDPX010000001.1:0-33194 GCA_965232455.1 Woeseiaceae bacterium
GACGACGATTATCATGGCCCAGATGAGCCTTAGAGCACCATGATAACAACGTAGCCTTGCAACTGTGAGCTGCCAGCCTGATGTCACCAACAGTCTCAGTCCGACGAAGCAAATTCCTCAACCACTCGCCAGCCGCAGTGACACCAAGTGCAGATTGGGACCATCCTCGTCCAATGGCCGGCACAGGCATGATGGGGTAAGTTTCACGCGTGAATCCAGAACAAGTCAAGCCCTGCTCTGACCTCAACTTATCCCAAACAGGAGACCACGGTGGACTAGTCAATGCATCCACGGGCACCGCCACCGGCAGGAACCTGACCTTGCGCTCCAGCGTGTAACTGGTTTTGGTTCTCTCTGCTGCACATTCAAGGAAACCAACCAACTTGCCATCGACATGGATAACTTCAAGCTTCATCCCACTGATTCGCTGCCCGTCAGAGAACCTGAGACGTCCATAGACGAGGGTCCCAGTGTTAGAAAGGACTTTTGTTGAAGTGACGTGAAATTTGATTTTGGGAAACAATATTTAACATGTTTTCACATTGATTGTAAAGGAATGTATACAAACATCCAATTCAAACATGTTTTGGACATGTGTCACTTCAAAGCCTTTTCCCTGAGAGCCTCTTCCCTCCCAACATCTGTGACTTCAAAGCCTTTTCCCTCCCAACATCTTTTCCCTCACATTTTCTCCATGGACATTTGTTATGTGGGATGCATCTTCTCCCATTTTCTCCATGGGCTTGTGTTATCTCAATGCATTTTCTCCATGGACTTTTGTTATCTTCACCTTCCTCTTCATCTTCATCTTCCTCTTCAGTTTTGCCCTTCCTCTTCCTGTTCCTGTTCCTCTTTCTCCTCCATTGTCATCTGCATCTGCATCTTCTTATTCTTCTTCCTCTTACTCTGCATCTCCATTTTTCTTCTTCCTCTTTTTCTTGCCCTTCCTTTTCCTCTTCCCCTTTATTTGCATCTTCAACTTCATCTACATAGTCATCTGCATCTTCTTATTTTTCTGCCCTTTCATCTTCATTAACATCTTCATTTTCTTCTTCCTCTTCTCCTGGAATACTGGAACAAAACAAATGGCATTAACCTAAGCTTACTGAGAAGCATTGAAAAACAAAAACCTCGACATGTCAACAAAAACACAAAAAACCTGAAACAAAAACCTAAAACATCCCTCTGTGGCAAGGAAAGCCCTTCCACCCCAAACATCTGTGGCAAGGAAAGCCCTTCCACCCCAAACATCTGTGACAAGGAAAGCCCTTCTGCTCCAGACATCTTTGACTTCAAAGCCTTTTCCCTCCCAACATCTTTGACTTCAAAGCCTTTTCCCTCCCAACATCTTTGACTTCAAAGCCCTTCTGCTCAGACATCTTTGGCTTCAAAGCCTTTTCCCTCCCAACATCTTTGACTTCAAAGCCCTTCTGCTCAGACATCTTTGGCTTCAAAGCCTTTTCCCTCCCCAACATCTTTGACTTCAAAGCCTTTTCCCTCCCAACATCTTTGACTTCAAAGCCCTTCTGCTCAGACATCTTTGGCTTCAAAGCCTTTTCCCTCCCAACATCTTTTCCCTCTCAACATCTTTGACTTCAAAGCCCTTCTGCTCAGACATCTTTGGCTTCAAAGCCTTTTCCCTCCCAACATCTTTGACTTCAAAGCCCTTCTGCTCAGACATCTTTGGCTTCAAAGCCTTTTCCCTCCCCAACATCTTTGACTTCAAAGACTTTTCCCTCCCAACATCTTTGACTTCAAAGCCCTTCTGCTCAGACATCTTTGGCTTCAAAGCCTTTTCCCTCCCCAACATCTTTGACTTCAAAGCCTTTTCCCTCCCAACATCTTTGACTTCAAAGCCCTTCTGCTCAGACATCTTTGGCTTCAAAGCCTTTTCCCTCCCCAACATCTTTGACTTCAAAGCCTTTTCCCTCCCAACATCTTTGACTTCAAAGCCCTTCTGCTCAGACATCTTTGACTTCAAAGCCTTTTCCCTCCCCAACATCTTTGACTTCAAAGCCTTTTCCCTCCCAACATCTTTGACTTCAAAGCCTTTTCCCTTCCCAACATCTTTGACTTCAAAGACTTTTCCCTCCCAACATCTTTGACTTCAAAGCCCTTCTGCTCAGACATCTTTGGCTTCAAAGCCTTTTCCCTCCCAACATCTTTGACTTCAAAGCCTTTTCCCTCCCAACATCTTTGACTTCAAAGCCCTTCTGCTCAGACATCTTTGGCTTCAAAGCCTTTTCCCTCCCCAACATCTTTGACTTCAAAGCCTTTTCCCTCCCAACATCTTTGACTTCAAAGCCCTTCTGCTCAGACATCTTTGGCTTCAAAGCCTTTTCCCTCCCCAACATCTTTGACTTCAAAGCCTTTTCCCTCCCAACATCTTTGACTTCAAAACCCTTCTGCTCAGACATCTTTGGCTTCAAAGCCTTTTCCCTCCCCAACATCTTTGACTTCAAAGCCTTTTCCCTCCCAACATCTTTGACTTCAAAGCCCTTCTGCTCAGACATCTTGGGCTTCAAAGCCTTTTCCCTCCCAACATCTTTGACTTCAAAGCCCTTCTGCTCAGACATCTTTGGCTTCAAAGCCTTTTCCCTCCCAACATCTTTGACTTCAAAGCCCTTCTGCTCAGACATCTTTGGCTTCAAAGCCTTTTCCCTCCCCAACATCTTTGACTTCAAAGCCTTTTCCCTCCCAACATCTTTGACTTCAAAGCCCTTCTGCTCAGACATCTTTGACTTCAAAGCCTTTTCCCTTCCCAACATCTTTGACTTCAAAGCCTTTTCCCTCCCAACATCTTTGACTTCAAAGCCCTTCTGCTCAGACATCTTTGGCTTCAAAGCCTTTTCCTTCCCCAACATCTTTGACTTCAAAGCCTTTTCCCTCCCAACATCTTTGACTTCAAAGCCCTTCTGCTCAGACATCTTTGACTTCAAAGCCTTTTCCCTCCCAACACCTTTGACTTCAAAGCCTTTTCCCTCCCAACATCTTTGACTTCAAAGCCCTTCTGCTCAGACATCTTTGGCTTCAAAGCCTTTTCCCTCCCAACATCTTTGACTTCAAAGCCCTTCTGCTCAGACATCTTTGGCTTCAAAGCCTTTTCCCTCCCAACATCTTTGACTTCAAAGCCCTTCTGCTCAGACATCTTTGGCTTCAAAGCCTTTTCCCTCCCAACATCTTTGACTTCAAAGCCTTTTCCCTCCCAACATTTTTGACTTCAAAGCCCTTCTGCTCAGACATCTTTGGCTTCAAAGCCTTTTCCCTCCCCAACATCTTTGACTTCAAAGCCTTTTCCCTCCCAACACTACATTTTCCTCTTCCTCTTCCTTTTTCTCTTCATCTTCCTCTTCACATGCATCTTAATCTTTTTTCTTCATCTTCTTCTTGATCCTTTCCTCCATCTTCCTTTTCACCTTCATCTTCTTGTTCCTCTTCCTTTTCCTCTTTCTCTTCCTCTTCATCTTTGTTTTCTTCTTCCTCTTCTTTTTGCCCTTCCTCTTCCTCTTCCCCTTCATCTGCATCAGTTTCTTCTTCTTCATCTGCATCTTCATCTTCATTGTCATCTGCATCTTCTTATTCTTCCTCCTTTTCATCTTCATTAAGATCTACATTTTCCTCTTCCTCTTCCTTTTCCTCTTTCTCTTCATTTTCCTCTTCATCTTTGTTTTCTTCTTCCTCTTCTTTTTGCCCTTCCTCTTCCTCTTCCCCTTCATCTGCATCATTTCTTCTTCTTCATCTGTATCTTCATCTTCATTGTCATCTTCCTCTTCATTGTCATCTGCATCTTCCTGTTCTTTTTCCCTTTCATCTTCATCAAGATCTTCATCTTTTTCTTCCTCTTCATCTTGCTCTTCACCTGCATCTTAATCTTTTCTCTTCATCTTCTTCTTGATCCTCTCCTCCATCTTCCTTTTCATCTTTATCTTCATCTTCCTGTTCATCTTCATCTTCCTCTTTCTTTTCCTCTTCCTCTTCATCTTTGTTTTCTTCTTCCTCTTCTTTTTGCCCTTCCTCTTCCTCTTCCCCTTCATCTGCATCATTTTCTTCTTCTTCATCTGCATCTTCATCTTCATTATCATCTTCATTGTCATCTGCATCTTCTTTTTCTTCTTCCTTTTCATCTTCATTAAGATCTTTATTTTCTTCTTCCTTTTTCTCTTAATCTTTATCTTCAACTTCATTTTCCTCTTCATCTTCATTGTCATCTGCAACTGCATCTACATCTTCCTCTTCCTCTTCCCCTTTTTCTTCCTGTTCCCCTTTCTCTTCATCTTCCTTTTCATCTTCCTCTTCATCTTTATCTTCATCTCCCTCTTCGTCTTCATTTTCTTCTCCCCCTTCCCCTTCCTTTTCATCTGCATCTTTTTTTCATCTTCCTCTTCCTCTTCATCCCCATTGTCATTTGCATCTGCATCTTCTTCTTCATCTTTCTCTTCCTCTTCCTTTTCATCCAGATTGTCATCTGCATCTGCATCTTCTGATTCATTGTCCTTGTCCTTTTCCTTGTTCTTTTCCTCTTCCTCTTCCTCTTCCTCTTCCTCTTCCTCTTCCTCTTCCTCTTCCTCTTCCTCTTCATCTTCCTCTTCCTTCTCCTTTTCTTTTTCTTCTTCCTCTTCATCTTTATCTTCTTCAACATCTTTATCTTCCTCTTCCTCTGCATCTTCATTTTCTTCTTCCTCTTTTTTTTGCCCTTACTCTTCCCCTTCATCTATATCTTCCTCTTCTTATTCCCCTTTCTCTTCCTGTTCCCCTTCCTCTTCATCTTTATCTTTATCTTCGTCTTCCTCTGCCTTCTCCTTTTCCTTTTCTCCTTCCTCTTCATCTTCCTCTGCCTCTGCATCTTCATTTTCTTCTTCTTCATTTCAACAAAAAATGCTTTGCCCCAGCATTGAAAAAATGGCCTGCCCCACTATTAAATTAAAAATACCCTGCTCCAAATTAAAATAAAAATGCCCTGCTCCAAATTAAATTAAAAATGCCCTGCTCCAAATTAAAATAAAAATGTTTTGCCCCAACATAAAATAAAAATGCCCTGCTCCAACATAAAATAAAAAGTGCACCTGCCCCAACATAAAATCAAAAGGCCCCTGCCCCAATAAAAAATAAAAATACCCTGCTCCAATATAAAATGAAAGTGCACCTGCCCTAACATAAAATCAAAAGGCCCCTGCCCCAAGATAATATAAAAATGCCCTGCTCCAACATAAAATAAAAAGGCCTTTGCCCCAAGAAAAAATAAAAGTGCCCCAGCCCCAACATAAAATAAAAAGGCCCTATCCCAACATAAAATAGAAATGCCCTGCTCCAAATTAAATTAAAAAAGGCCCTGTTCCAAATTCAAATAAAAATATCTTGTCCCACTCAAAAATAAAAATTCCCTGCCCCAACACAAAATAAAAATACCTCTGTTCCAACATCTAATAAAAGTGAAACTGCCCTAACATAAAACTAAAATTCCCTGCTTCAAGATAAAATAAAAATGCCTTGCCCCAACATAAAATAAAAGTGCACCTATCCCAACATAAAAACTAGAATGCCCTGCCTCAACATAAAATAAAAATGTCCTACCCCAACATAAAATAAAAATGCCCTGCCCTAAGATAAAATAAAAATGGCCCTGCCCCAAGATAAAATAAAAATGGCCCTGCCCCAACATAAAATAAAAAGGCCTTTGCCCCAAGATAAAATAAAAGTGCCCCAGCCCCAACATAAAATAAAAATATCCTGCTCCAACATAAAATAGAAATGCCCTGCTCCAGCATAAAGTCAAGAATGCCCTACCCCAACATAAAATAAAAATGGCCCTGCCCCAACATAAAATAAAAATGCCCCTGCCCCAACATACAATAAAAATGCCCTGCCCCAACATAAAATAAAAATACCTTGCCCCAATCAAAAAAAAAAGACCCTGCCCCAACATAAAATAAAAATGCCCTGCCCCAACATAAGATCAAAATACCCTGCTTAAAATAAAAATGCCCTGCCCCAACAAAAAATAAAAAAACCTTGCCCCAACAAGAAAATAAAAATACCCTGCTCCAACATAAAATAAAAAGGCCCTATCCCAACATAAAATAGAAATGCCCTGCACCAACATAAAATAAAAACGCCCTGCCTCAACATAAAATATAAATGCCCTGCTCCAACATAAAATAAAAATACCCTGCCCCAACATAAAATAAAAATGCCCTGCCCCAACATAAAATAAAAATGCCCTGCCCCAACATAAAATAAAAATGCCCTGCCCCAACATAAGATCAAAATACCCTGCTTAAAATAAAAATGCCCTGCCCCAACAAAAAATAAAAATGCCTTGCCCCAACAAGAAAATAAAGATGCCCTGCTCCAACACAAAATTCAAATACTTGTGTTCCAGCATAATGAATGTGTCAACTTCCCAAAATGTCAATTGTCTTTTTTTCTCAACTTCTATGTTTTACAACTTGTCACAATTTATTTTTTTTGTCGACTTCTCCATTCGGCAGTTTGTTTGTTTGTTTGTTTCTTTGTTGTTTTTCAATATGTCAACTTGTTGACTAATCAGTGTGTCACTTTGCCATTTTGTCATTTTGTCAGTCTGCCAACTTGTCAGTGTTTTAATTTGGGCATTTGTCACTTGTCTGTGTTTTGCAATTTGTCACATAATTTTTCACTAGTCAGCTTCTAGGTTTGACAGTTTGTTTGTTTGTTTCTTTTTTGTTTGTCAGTTTGTCAAAATTATTGGCTTAAAATTCGTCATGTTGCCACTTTGTCACTTTGTTTGTTTGCCAACTTGTCAATTTTTTTGTTGTCACTTGTCTCTTTGTCCAGCCCTCAACTTGTAAGTTTCTCAGTGCCTCAATTTTTCAATATATCAGTTCGTTCAGTTTGCCAGTTGTGGACCAGTCAATTTGGATGTGAGTTTCTGGGTTGTTTCCCCTTTCTCTTCCTGTTCCCCTTCCTCTTCCTCTTTATCTTCATCTTCATCTGCCTCTTCATGTTCATCTTTATCTTCCTCTGCCTTCTCCTTTTCCTTTTCTCCTTGCTCTTTATCTTCCTCTGCCTCTGCATCTTCATTTTCGACTTCTTCTTGCCTTGCTTTTTTCTCTTGCCCTTTATCTGCATCTTGATCTTGTTGTCTTTCATCTTCATCTTAATCTTCCTCTTCCTCTCTTCCTCTCTTCCTCTTCCTCTTCCTCTTCCTCTTTTTTTTCTTCCTCTTCATTGTCTTCTCCATCTGCATCTTCTTATTCATCTTTATTCTTCCCTTCTTGTCATTGTCTTCAATTTCACAAAAAATTGCTCTGCCCCAGCATTGAAAAAAAGGCCTGCCCCAATTTAGAATAAAAATGCCCTGCCCCATCATAAAATAAAGAAGCCTTGCCCCAATATAAAATAGAAATTCCTTGCTCCAACATAAAATAAAAATGACCTGCCCCAACATAAAATAAAAATGCCCCTGCTCCAAGAAAATATAAAAAGGCCTTGCCTCAAGGTAAAATAAAAATGCTCTGCCCCAACAAAAAATAAAAATGCCTCGCCCAATATAAAATAAAAATCTCCTGCCCCAACATGAAATAACAGTGAACCATCCTAACATAAAATAGAAATGCCCTGCTCCAAATTAAATAAAAAATGTCCTGCTCCACATTAAAATCAAAAATACCTTGTTGACCATAAATTAAAAATGTCCTGCCCCCTCAAAAAGTAAAAATGCGCTGCTCCAAGATAAAATAAAAAGACCTTGTCCCAAAATAAAATAAAAATGGCCTGATCCAACATAAAATACCTGTCCCAACATAAAATAAAAATGCCCTGTTGCAACATTAAATAAAAATGCCCTATTCCAATATTAAATAAAAATTTCCTGTTCCAATAAAAAATAAAAATGCCTTGGCCCAGTACAATGCCCTGCCCCAGTATCACATAAAAATATTTTTGATTACTATAAAATAAAAAGGCCTTTGCCCCAAGATAAAATAAAAGTGCCCCAGCCCCAACATAAAATAAAAAGGCCCTATCCCAACTAAAATATAAATGCCCTTATCCATTATAAAAACTAGAATGCCCTGCCTCGACATAAAATGAAAATGTCCTACCCCAACTTAAAATAAAAATGCGCTGCCTCAAGATAAGAAAAAATGGCGTGCCCTAAAATAAAATAAAATGACCCTGTTCCAAATTTTTTTTAAATGCCCTGCTCCAACATCAAATAAAAAGGCCTTGCCCCAAGATAAAAAAAATGGCCTTCCATTACCAAAAAAAATACCCTGTCCCAACATAAAACAAAAATGACCTGCCCCAACATAAAATAAAAATGCCCTTGCTCCAAGAAAAAATAAAAAGGCCTTGCCTCAAGATAAAATAAAAATGCCCTGCTCCAACAAAAAAAAAAGATGCCCTGCCCAAACATGAAATTAAAATGTCCTGCTCCACATAAAATCAAAATGGCCTGCCCCAACAAAAAATAAAAATGCCTTGCCCCAACAAGAAAATAAAATGCCCTGCCCCAACACAAAATTCAAATACTTGTGTTCCAGCATAATGAATGTGTCAGTTTCTTGTCAATTTCCCAAAATGTCAATTAACTTTTTTTCTCAAATTTTATGTTTTGCAATTTGTTACAATTAATTTTTTTATCGATTTCTCAATTCAACAATGATAAGAAGGGAAGAATAAAGATGAATAAGAAGATGCAGATGGAGAAGACAATGAAGAGGAAGAGGAAAAGAGGAAGAGGAAAAGAGGAAGAAAGGAAGAGGAAGAGAAAGAGGAAGATGAAGATGAAGAAGAAGAACAACAAGATGCAGATAAAGGGAAAGAGAAAGAAGCAAGGCAAGAAGAAGAAGAAAATCAAGATGCAGAGGCAGAGGAAGATAAAGAGAAAGGAGAAAAGGAAAAGGAGAAGGCAGAGGAAGATAAAGATGAGATGAAGAGGAAGATGAAGATAAAGAGGAAGGAGAAAAGGAAAAGGAGAAGGAAGAGGAAGATAAAAATGAGATGAAGAGGAAGATGAAGATAAAGAGGAAGAGGAAGGGGAACAGGAAGAGAAAGGGGAATAAGAAGAGGAAGATATAGATGAAGGAGAAGAGTAAGGGCAAAAAAAAGAGGAAGAGGAAGAGGAAGAGGACAAGGAGAAGGACAAGGACAAGGACAAGGACAAGGCTAAGCTTTCTTTGTTTGTTTTGTCCATTTGCATTTGCTTGCTTTGCCTGCTCCTTCACATCTGAACATTTTGCCTTGCTTGTTTCTCGACCTTTTGAAGTGTTTGTTTGTTTTCTTTTGAACTTGTTGCTATTTTTGTTTGGATTTTTTTTTACTTCGAAAACAATTTGCAGCAGCCAGGGCCAGGGCCACAGCAAGCAGCTGCAAAAAAGAAAACAAATTTGGTCCAATGGTCAAAAAGCGGTCCAATGGTCTGCATCTTCTGACTCCTTTTCATTTTCATTTTCCTTGTCCTTTTCCTTGTCTTTGTCCTTTTCCTTGTCCTTTTCCTTGTCCTTGTCCTTAGCCTTGTCCTTGTCCTTGTCCTTAATCTTTTCCTCTTCCTCTTCCTCTTCCTCTTCTTCTTCCTCTTCCTCTTCCTCTTCCTCTTCCTTCTCCTTTTCTTTTTCTTCTTCCTCTTCATTTTTATCTTCTTCAACATCTTTATCTTCCTCTTCATCTTTATCTTTATCTTCCTCTGCCTTCTCCTTTTCCTTTTCTCCTTCCTCTTTATCTTCCTCTGCCTCTGCATCTTGATTTTCTTCTTCTTCTTGCCTTGCTTCTTTTTCTTTCCCTTTATCTGCATCTTGTTCTTCTTCTTCTTCATCTTCATCTTCCTTTTTCTCTTCCTCTTCCTCTCTTCCTCTTCCTCTTCCTCTTTTCCTCTTCCTCTTCATTGTCTTCTCCATCTGCATCTTCTTATTCATCTTTATTCTTCCCTTCTTGTCATTGTCTTCAATTTCGGAAAAAAATGATCTGCCCCAGCATTGAAAACATGGCCTGCCCCAACATAAAATACCCTGTTCCCACATAAAACAAAAATGCCTTGCCCCAATATAAAATAAAAATGCTCTGCCCCAATATAAAATAAAAATATCTTGCCCCAACATAAAATAAAAATGCCCTGCCCCAACATAAAATAAAAATGCCCTGCTCCAGCATAAAATAAAAATGCCCTGCCCCAACAAAAAACAAAAATGCCTTGCCCCAACAAAAAAATAAAAATGCCTTGCCCCATTAAAAAATAAAAATGCCCTGCTCCAACATAAAATAAAAAGACCTTGTCCCAAAATAAAATAAAAATGGCCTGATTCACTATAAAATAAAAATGCCCTGTCCCAACATAAAATAGAAATGCCCTGCTCCAACTCCAAATTAAAATAAAAATAGCCTTGTCCACCATAAATTAAAAAAATTGCCCCATTAAAAAATAAAAATGTCCTGCTCCAACATAAAATAAAAAGACCTTGTCCCAAAATAAAATAAAAATGGCCTGATCCAACATAAAATAAAAATGCCTTGTCCCAACATAAAATAAAAATGCCCTGTTGCATTATTAAATAAAAATGCCCTATTCCAATATTAAATAAAAATTTCCTGTTCCAATAAAAAATAAAAATGCCTTGCCCCAGTACAACAAAAAAATACCCTGCCCCAACATCAAATAAAAATGCCTTGATCACTATAAAATAAAAAGGCCTTTGCCCCAAGATCAAATAAAAGTGCCCCAGCCCCAACATAAAATAAAAAGGCCCTATCCCAACATAAAATATAAATGCCCTTATCCATTATAAAAACTAGAATGCCCTGCCTCGACATAAAATGAAAATGTCCTACCCCAACTTAAAATAAAAATGCGCTGCTCCAACATAAAATAAAAAGTGCACCTGCCCTACCATAAAATCAAAAGGCCCCTGCCCCAATATAAAATAAAAATGCCCTGCTCCAACATCAAATAAAAGTGCACCTACCCCAACATAAAATAGAAATGCCCTGCTCCAAATTAAATTAAAAATGCCCTGCTCCAAATTCAAATAAAAATATCTTGCCCCAACAAAAAATAAAAATGCCCTGCCCCAACACAAAATAAAAATACCCCTGTTCCAACGTACAATAAAAGTGCACCTGCCCTAACATAAAACTAAAATTCCCTGCTTCAAGATAAAATAAAATGCCTTGCCCCAACATAAAATAAAAGTGCACCTACCCCAACATAAAAACTAGAATGCCCTGCCTCAACATAAAATGAAAATGTCCTACCCCAACATAAAATAAAAATGCCCTGCCCTAAGATAAAATAAAAATGGCCTTGCCCCAACATAAAATACAAAGGCCTTTGCCCCAAGATAAAATAAAAGTGCCCCAGCCCCAACATAAAATAAAAAGGCCCTATCCCAACATAAAATAGAAATGCCCTGCTCCAACATAAAGTCAAGAATGCCCTGCCTCAACATAAAATGAAAATGTCCTACCCCAACATAAAATAAAAATGCCAAAATAAAAATGGCCCTGCCCCAACATAAAATAAAAAGGCCTTGCCCCAAGATAAAATAAAAATGCCCTGCTCCAATATAAAATGAAAATCTCTTACCCCAACATAAAATAAAAATGCCCTGCCCCAAGATAAAATAAAAATGGCCCTGTCCCAACATAAAATAAAAATACCTTGCTTCAACAAAAAATAAAAAGGCCCTATCCCAACATAAAATAGAAATGCCCTGCTCCAACATAAAGTCAAAATGGCCTGTTCCAACATAAAATAAAAATGCCCTGCCCCAACATAAAATAAAAATGCCCTGCCCCATTAAAAAATAAAAATGCCCTGCTCCAACATAAAATAAAAAGGCCTTGCCCCAAGATAAAATAAAAATGCCCTGCTCCAACATAAAATAAAAATGCCCTGCCCCAACATAAAATAAAAATGCCCTGCTCCAGCATAAAATAAAAATGCCCTGCTCCAACAAAAAATAAAAATGCCTTGCCCCAACAAAAAATAAAAATGCCCTGCCCCAACACAAAATTCAAATACTTGTGTTCCAGCATAATGAATGTGTCAGTTTCTTGTCAACTTCCCAAAATGTCAATTGTCTTTATTTCTCAAATTCTATGTTTTGCAATTTGTCACAATTTATTTTTTGTCGGCTTCTCCATTCGACAGTTTGTTTGTTTGTTTGTTTGTTTCTTTCTTTCTTTCTTTGTTGTTTTTCAATATGTCAACTTGTTGACTAATCAGTGTGTCACTTTGCCATTTTGTCATTTTGTCAGTCTGCCAACTTGTCAGTTTTTTAATTTGGGCATTTGTCATTTGTCTATGTTTTGCAATTTGTCACATAATTTTTCTTTAGTCAGCTTCTAGGTTTGACAGTTTGTTTGTTTGTTTCTTTTTTGTTTTTCAGTTTGTCAAATTGTTGACTTAAGAGTTCCTCATTTTTGCCACTTTTTCACTTTGTTTGTTTGCCAACTTGTCCGTTTTTTCATTGTCACTTGTCTCTTTGTCCAGCCCTCGACTTGTAAGTTTCTCGCTTCCTCAATTTTTCAATATATCAGTTCATTCAGTTTGCCAGTTGGGGGCCAGTCAATTTGGATGTGAGTTTCTGGGTTGTTGGTTTGTGGGAAGGTCAACTTCTCAAATTGTGAGTTTGTGAGTTGGTCACTTTGTAAGTTTGTCAGCTTGTCAGTTTTTAAGGTTTTCATTTGTTCAATTTGTAAGTTTTTCTTGTTTTCAATTGGCCAACTTGTAAGTTTGCTTATTTTTTACTTGGCCAATTGATAAGTTTGTCGTTTTTGAATTTGTCATTTTGTCAATAAATTTACTTGTCAATTTGATAGTTTTTCAGTTATTTGTCAGTTTGTGAGTTGTAAGTTTGTCAATTTGTCAAGTTGTGACTTTGTCAATTTTTTGAGTTTGTTCCTTTCTTTCTTTGTTTGTTTTGTCCATTTGCATTTGCTTGCTTTGCCTGCTCCTTCAGATCTGAACATTTTGCCTTGCCTGTTTCTCGACCTTTTGAAGTGTTTGTTTGTTTTCTTTTGAACTTGTTGCTGTTTTTGTTTGGTTTTTTTTTGCTTCGAAAACAAAAAGCGGTCCATTGGACCAAATTTGTTTTCTTTTTTGCAGCTGCTTGCTGTGGCCCTGGCATGATAATCCTTGAAACAACTGCCACACAATGGGTGGAAAAACTTAGGACGTTCAGCCTGTCTCTCATAACGAGTTGAAATGCTTCGGCCACATGCGAAAAGAGACCCAGACTCATCCAGAGTCTTGTGAATGCACCTCGAACTCAAATGCCGGAAATAAACAAAGCCATCTGGGATATCATTTGGTTGCCACCTGCCCCCAACATCCTCAACAGCCTTCTCCTCTTCGAAAAGATCGGCATCATCTTCATCTTCCGAGCCCACACTCGAGATTTCAGAGACCTCGTCTGACAGACCATCGTGCCTTGAAAGAAAAAGTCCTGAGCGAGTGGCATCAGGGCTAAATTCTCCACTGACCACCTGAGAAATGATGCGGCATAAGGACCTGAGCGGTCCCGACATTGCGTCTCTAGAGTAAACCAACATCGAGGCATCCGAGCTCGACGTGTGATAACGCAACAGACGACGATTATCATGGCCCAGATGAGCCTTAGAGCACCATGATAACAACGTAGCCTTGCAACTGTGAGCTGCCAGCCTGATGTCACCAACAGTCTCAGTCCGACGAAGCAAATTCCTCAACCACTCGCCAGCCGCAGTGACACCAAGTGCAGATTGGGACCATCCTCGTCCAATGGCCGGCACAGGCATGATGGGGTAAGTTTCACGCGTGAATCCAGAACAAGTCAAGCCCTGCTCTGACCTCAACTTATCCCAAACAGGAGACCACGGTGGACTAGTCAATGCATCCACGGGCACCGCCACCGGCAGGAACCTGACCTTGCGCTCCAGCGTGTAACTGGTTTTGGTTCTCTCTGCTGCACATTCAAGGAAACCAACCAACTTGCCATCGACATGGATAACTTCAAGCTTCATCCCACTGATTCGCTGCCCGTCAGAGAACCTGAGACGTCCATAGACGAGGGTCCCAGTGTTAGAAAGGACTTTTGTTGAAGTGACGTGAAATTTGATTTTGGGAAACAATATTTAACATGTTTTCACATTGATTGTAAAGGAATGTATACAAACATCCAATTCAAACATGTTTTGGACATGTGTCACTTCAAAGCCTTTTCCCTGAGAGCCTCTTCCCTCCCAACATCTGTGACTTCAAAGCCTTTTCCCTCCCAACATCTTTTCCCTCACATTTTCTCCATGGACATTTGTTATGTGGGATGCATCTTCTCCCATTTTCTCCATGGGCTTGTGTTATCTCAATGCATTTTCTCCATGGACTTTTGTTATCTTCACCTTCCTCTTCATCTTCATCTTCCTCTTCAGTTTTGCCCTTCCTCTTCCTGTTCCTGTTCCTCTTTCTCCTCCATTGTCATCTGCATCTGCATCTTCTTATTCTTCTTCCTCTTACTCTGCATCTCCATTTTTCTTCTTCCTCTTTTTCTTGCCCTTCCTTTTCCTCTTCCCCTTTATTTGCATCTTCAACTTCATCTACATAGTCATCTGCATCTTCTTATTTTTCTGCCCTTTCATCTTCATTAACATCTTCATTTTCTTCTTCCTCTTCTCCTGGAATACTGGAACAAAACAAATGGCATTAACCTAAGCTTACTGAGAAGCATTGAAAAACAAAAACCTCGACATGTCAACAAAAACACAAAAAACCTGAAACAAAAACCTAAAACATCCCTCTGTGGCAAGGAAAGCCCTTCCACCCCAAACATCTGTGGCAAGGAAAGCCCTTCCACCCCAAACATCTGTGACAAGGAAAGCCCTTCTGCTCCAGACATCTTTGACTTCAAAGCCTTTTCCCTCCCAACATCTTTGACTTCAAAGCCTTTTCCCTCCCAACATCTTTGACTTCAAAGCCCTTCTGCTCAGACATCTTTGGCTTCAAAGCCTTTTCCCTCCCAACATCTTTGACTTCAAAGCCCTTCTGCTCAGACATCTTTGGCTTCAAAGCCTTTTCCCTCCCCAACATCTTTGACTTCAAAGCCTTTTCCCTCCCAACATCTTTGACTTCAAAGCCCTTCTGCTCAGACATCTTTGGCTTCAAAGCCTTTTCCCTCCCAACATCTTTTCCCTCTCAACATCTTTGACTTCAAAGCCCTTCTGCTCAGACATCTTTGGCTTCAAAGCCTTTTCCCTCCCAACATCTTTGACTTCAAAGCCCTTCTGCTCAGACATCTTTGGCTTCAAAGCCTTTTCCCTCCCCAACATCTTTGACTTCAAAGACTTTTCCCTCCCAACATCTTTGACTTCAAAGCCCTTCTGCTCAGACATCTTTGGCTTCAAAGCCTTTTCCCTCCCCAACATCTTTGACTTCAAAGCCTTTTCCCTCCCAACATCTTTGACTTCAAAGCCCTTCTGCTCAGACATCTTTGGCTTCAAAGCCTTTTCCCTCCCCAACATCTTTGACTTCAAAGCCTTTTCCCTCCCAACATCTTTGACTTCAAAGCCCTTCTGCTCAGACATCTTTGACTTCAAAGCCTTTTCCCTCCCCAACATCTTTGACTTCAAAGCCTTTTCCCTCCCAACATCTTTGACTTCAAAGCCTTTTCCCTTCCCAACATCTTTGACTTCAAAGACTTTTCCCTCCCAACATCTTTGACTTCAAAGCCCTTCTGCTCAGACATCTTTGGCTTCAAAGCCTTTTCCCTCCCAACATCTTTGACTTCAAAGCCTTTTCCCTCCCAACATCTTTGACTTCAAAGCCCTTCTGCTCAGACATCTTTGGCTTCAAAGCCTTTTCCCTCCCCAACATCTTTGACTTCAAAGCCTTTTCCCTCCCAACATCTTTGACTTCAAAGCCCTTCTGCTCAGACATCTTTGGCTTCAAAGCCTTTTCCCTCCCCAACATCTTTGACTTCAAAGCCTTTTCCCTCCCAACATCTTTGACTTCAAAACCCTTCTGCTCAGACATCTTTGGCTTCAAAGCCTTTTCCCTCCCCAACATCTTTGACTTCAAAGCCTTTTCCCTCCCAACATCTTTGACTTCAAAGCCCTTCTGCTCAGACATCTTGGGCTTCAAAGCCTTTTCCCTCCCAACATCTTTGACTTCAAAGCCCTTCTGCTCAGACATCTTTGGCTTCAAAGCCTTTTCCCTCCCAACATCTTTGACTTCAAAGCCCTTCTGCTCAGACATCTTTGGCTTCAAAGCCTTTTCCCTCCCCAACATCTTTGACTTCAAAGCCTTTTCCCTCCCAACATCTTTGACTTCAAAGCCCTTCTGCTCAGACATCTTTGACTTCAAAGCCTTTTCCCTTCCCAACATCTTTGACTTCAAAGCCTTTTCCCTCCCAACATCTTTGACTTCAAAGCCCTTCTGCTCAGACATCTTTGGCTTCAAAGCCTTTTCCTTCCCCAACATCTTTGACTTCAAAGCCTTTTCCCTCCCAACATCTTTGACTTCAAAGCCCTTCTGCTCAGACATCTTTGACTTCAAAGCCTTTTCCCTCCCAACACCTTTGACTTCAAAGCCTTTTCCCTCCCAACATCTTTGACTTCAAAGCCCTTCTGCTCAGACATCTTTGGCTTCAAAGCCTTTTCCCTCCCAACATCTTTGACTTCAAAGCCCTTCTGCTCAGACATCTTTGGCTTCAAAGCCTTTTCCCTCCCAACATCTTTGACTTCAAAGCCCTTCTGCTCAGACATCTTTGGCTTCAAAGCCTTTTCCCTCCCAACATCTTTGACTTCAAAGCCTTTTCCCTCCCAACATTTTTGACTTCAAAGCCCTTCTGCTCAGACATCTTTGGCTTCAAAGCCTTTTCCCTCCCCAACATCTTTGACTTCAAAGCCTTTTCCCTCCCAACACTACATTTTCCTCTTCCTCTTCCTTTTTCTCTTCATCTTCCTCTTCACATGCATCTTAATCTTTTTTCTTCATCTTCTTCTTGATCCTTTCCTCCATCTTCCTTTTCACCTTCATCTTCTTGTTCCTCTTCCTTTTCCTCTTTCTCTTCCTCTTCATCTTTGTTTTCTTCTTCCTCTTCTTTTTGCCCTTCCTCTTCCTCTTCCCCTTCATCTGCATCAGTTTCTTCTTCTTCATCTGCATCTTCATCTTCATTGTCATCTGCATCTTCTTATTCTTCCTCCTTTTCATCTTCATTAAGATCTACATTTTCCTCTTCCTCTTCCTTTTCCTCTTTCTCTTCATTTTCCTCTTCATCTTTGTTTTCTTCTTCCTCTTCTTTTTGCCCTTCCTCTTCCTCTTCCCCTTCATCTGCATCATTTCTTCTTCTTCATCTGTATCTTCATCTTCATTGTCATCTTCCTCTTCATTGTCATCTGCATCTTCCTGTTCTTTTTCCCTTTCATCTTCATCAAGATCTTCATCTTTTTCTTCCTCTTCATCTTGCTCTTCACCTGCATCTTAATCTTTTCTCTTCATTTTCTTCTTGATCCTCTCCTCCATCTTCCTTTTCATCTTTATCTTCATCTTCCTGTTCATCTTCATCTTCCTCTTTCTTTTCCTCTTCCTCTTCATCTTTGTTTTCTTCTTCCTCTTCTTTTTGCCCTTCCTCTTCCTCTTCCCCTTCATCTGCATCATTTTCTTCTTCTTCATCTGCATCTTCATCTTCATTATCATCTTCATTGTCATCTGCATCTTCTTTTTCTTCTTCCTTTTCATCTTCATTAAGATCTTTATTTTCTTCTTCCTTTTTCTCTTAATCTTTATCTTCAACTTCATTTTCCTCTTCATCTTCATTATCATCTGCAATTGCATCTACATCTTCCTCTTCCTCTTCCCCTTTTTCTTCCTGTTCCCCTTTCTCTTCATCTTCCTTTTCATCTTCCTCTTCATCTTTATCTTCATCTCCCTCTTCGTCTTCATTTTCTTCTCCCCCTTCCCCTTCCTTTTCATCTGCATCTTTTTTTCATCTTCCTCTTCCTCTTCATCCCCATTGTCATTTGCATCTGCATCTTCTTCTTCATCTTTCTCTTCCTCTTCCTTTTCATCCAGATTGTCATCTGCATCTGCATCTTCTGATTCATTGTCCTTGTCCTTTTCCTTGTTCTTTTCCTCTTCCTCTTCCTCTTCCTCTTCCTCTTCCTCTTCCTCTTTATCTTCCTCTTCCTTCTCCTTTTCTTTTTCTTCTTCCTCTTCATCTTTATCTTCTTCAACATCTTTATCTTCCTCTTCCTCTGCATCTTCATTTTCTTCTTCCTCTTTTTTTTGCCCTTACTCTTCCCCTTCATCTATATCTTCCTCTTCTTATTCCCCTTTCTCTTCCTGTTCCCCTTCCTCTTCATCTTTATCTTTATCTTCGTCTTCCTCTGCCTTCTCCTTTTCCTTTTCTCCTTCCTCTTCATCTTCCTCTGCCTCTGCATCTTCATTTTCTTCTTCTTCATTTCAACAAAAAATGCTTTGCCCCAGCATTGAAAAAATGGCCTGCCCCACTATTAAATTAAAAATACCCTGCTCCAAATTAAAATAAAAATGCCCTGCTCCAAATTAAATTAAAAATGCCCTGCTCCAAATTAAAATAAAAATGTTTTGCCCCAACATAAAATAAAAATGCCCTGCTCCAACATAAAATAAAAAGTGCACCTGCCCCAACATAAAATCAAAAGGCCCCTGCCCCAATAAAAAATAAAAATACCCTGCTCCAATATAAAATGAAAGTGCACCTGCCCTAACATAAAATCAAAAGGCCCCTGCCCCAAGATAATATAAAAATGCCCTGCTCCAACATAAAATAAAAAGGCCTTTGCCCCAAGAAAAAATAAAAGTGCCCCAGCCCCAACATAAAATAAAAAGGCCCTATCCCAACATAAAATAGAAATGGCCTGTTCCAACATAAAATAAAAATGCCCTGCCCCAACATAAAATAAAAAGGCCTTGCCCCATTAAAAAATAAAAATGCCCTGCCCCAACACAAAATAAAAATACCTCTGTTCCAACATCTAATAAAAGTGAAACTGCCCTAACATAAAACTAAAATTCCCTGCTTCAAGATAAAATAAAAATGCCTTGCCCCAACATAAAATAAAAGTGCACCTATCCCAACATAAAAACTAGAATACCCTGCCTCAACATAAAATAAAAATGTCCTACCCCAACATAAAATAAAAATGCCCTGCCCTAAGATAAAATAAAAATGGCCCTGCCCCAAGATAAAATAAAAATGGCCCTGCCCCAACATAAAATAAAAAGGCCTTTGCCCCAAGATAAAATAAAAGTGCCCCAGCCCCAACATAAAATAAAAATATCCTGCTCCAACATAAAATAGAAATGCCCTGCTCCAGCATAAAGTCAAGAATGCCCTACCCCAACATAAAATAAAAATGGCCCTGCCCCAACATAAAATAAAAATGCCCCTGCCCCAACATACAATAAAAATGCCCTGCCCCAACATAAAATAAAAATACCTTGCCCCAATCAAAAAAAAAAAAGACCCTGCCCCAACATAAAATAAAAATGCCCTGCCCCAACATAAGATCAAAATACCCTGCTTAAAATAAAAATGCCCTGCCCCAACAAAAAATAAAAAAACCTTGCCCCAACAAGAAAATAAAAATACCCTGCTCCAGCATAAAATAAAAAGGCCCTATCCCAACATAAAATAGAAATGCCCTGCACCAACATAAAATAAAAACGCCCTGCCTCAACATAAAATATAAATGCCCTGCTCCAACATAAAATAAAAATACCCTGCCCCAACATAAAATAAAAATGCCCTGCCCCAACATAAAATAAAAATGCCCTGCCCCAACATAAAATAAAAATGCCCTGCCCCAACATAAGATCAAAATACCCTGCTTAAAATAAAAATGCCCTGCCCCAACAAAAAATAAAAATGCCTTGCCCCAACAAGAAAATAAAGATGCCCTGCTCCAACACAAAATTCAAATACTTGTGTTCCAGCATAATGAATGTGTCAACTTCCCAAAATGTCAATTGTCTTTTTTTCTCAACTTCTATGTTTTACAACTTGTCACAATTTATTTTTTTTTGTCGACTTCTCCATTCGGCAGTTTGTTTGTTTGTTTGTTTGTTTCTTTGTTGTTTTTCAATATTTCAACTTGTTGACTAATCAGTGTGTCACTTTGCCATTTTGTCATTTTGTCAGTCTGCCAACTTGTCAGTGTTTCAATTTGGGCATTTGTCACTTGTCTGTGTTTTGCAATTTGTCACATAATTTTTCACTAGTCAGCTTCTAGGTTTGACAGTTTGTTTGTTTGTTTCTTTTTTGTTTGTCAGTTTGTCAAAATTATTGGCTTAAAATTCGTCATGTTGCCACTTTGTCACTTTGTTTGTTTGCCAACTTGTCAATTTTTTTGTTGTCACTTGTCTCTTTGTCCAGCCCTCAACTTGTAAGTTTCTCAGTGCCTCAATTTTTCAATATATCAGTTCGTTCAGTTTGCCAGTTGTGGACCAGTCAATTTGGATGTGAGTTTCTGGGTTGTTTCCCCTTTCTCTTCCTGTTCCCCTTCCTCTTCCTCTTTATCTTCATCTTCATCTGCCTCTTCATGTTCATCTTTATCTTCCTCTGCCTTCTCCTTTTCCTTTTCTCCTTGCTCTTTATCTTCCTCTGCCTCTGCATCTTCATTTTCGACTTCTTCTTGCCTTGCTTCTTTCTCTTGCCCTTTATCTGCATCTTGATCTTGTTGTCTTTCATCTTCATCTTAATCTTCCTCTTCCTCTCTTCCTCTCTTCCTCTCTTCCTCTCTTCCTCTCTTCCTCTCTTCCTCTCTTCCTCTCTTCCTCTCTTCCTCTCTTCCTCTCTTCCTCTCTTCCTCTTCCTCTTCCTCTTCCTCTTTTTTTTCTTCCTCTTCATTGTCTTCTCCATCTGCATCTTCTTATTCATCTTTATTCTTCCCTTCTTGTCATTGTCTTCAATTTCACAAAAAATTGCTCTGCCCCAGCATTGAAAAAAAGGCCTGCCCCAATTTAGAATAAAAATGCCCTGCCCCATCATAAAATAAAGAAGCCTTTGCCCCAATATAAAATAGAAATTCCTTGCTCCAACATAAAATAAAAATGACCTGCCCCAACATACAATAAAAATGCCCCTGCTCCAAAAAAATATAAAAAGGCCTTGCCTCAAGGTAAAATAAAAATGCTCTGCCCCAACAAAAAAATAAAAATGCCTCGCCCAATATAAAATAAAAATCTCCTGCCCCAACATGAAATAACAGTGAACCATCCTAACATAAAATAGAAATGCCCTGCTCCAAATTAAATAAAAAATGTCCTGCTCCACATTAAAATCAAAAATACCTTGTTGACCATAAATTAAAAATGTCCTGCCCCCTCAAAAAGTAAAAATGCGCTGCTCCAAGATAAAATAAAAAGACCTTGTCCCAAAATAAAATAAAAATGGCCTGATCCAACATAAATACCTGTCCCAACATAAAATAAAAATGCCCTGTTGCAACATTAAATAAAAATGCCCTATTCCAATATTAAATAAAAATTTCCTGTTCCAATAAAAAATAAAAAGGCCTTGGCCCAGTACAATGCCCTGCCCCAGTATCACATAAAATATTTTTGATTACTATAAAATAAAAAGGCCTTTGCCCCAAGATAAAATAAAAGTGCCCCAGCCCCAACATAAAATAAAAAGGCCCTATCCCAACTAAAAAATAAATGCCCTTATCCATTATAAAAACTAGAATGCCCTGCCTCGACATAAAATGAAAATGTCCTACCCCAACTTAAAATAAAAATGCGCTGCCTCAAGATAAGAAAAAATGGCGTGCCCTAAAATAAAATAAAATGACCCTGTTCCAAATTTGTTTTAAATGCCCTGCTCCAACATCAAATAAAAAAGGCCTTGCCCCAAGATAAAAAAATGGCCTTCCATTACCAAAAAAAATACCCTGTCCCAACATAAAACAAAAATGACCTGCCCCAACATAAAATAAAAATGCCCTTGCTCCAAGAAAAAATAAAAAGGCCTTGCCTCAAGATAAAATAAAAATGCCCTGCTCCAACAAAAAAAAAAGATGCCCTGCCCAAACATGAAATTAAAATGTCCTGCTCCACATAAAATCAAAATGGCCTGCCCCAACAAAAAATAAAAATGCCTTGCCCCAACAAGAAAATAAAATGCCCTGCCCCAACACAAAATTCAAATGCTTGTGTTCCAGCATAATGAATGTGTCAGTTTCTTGTCAATTTCCCAAAATGTCAATTAACTTTTTTTCTCAAATTTTATGTTTTGCAATTTGTTACAATTAATTTTTTTATCGATTTCTCAATTCAACAATGATAAGAAGGGAAGAATAAAGATGAATAAGAAGATGCAGATGGAGAAGACAATGAAGAGGAAGAGGAAAAGAGGAAGAGGAAAAGAGGAAGAAAGGAAGAGGAAGAGAAAGAGGAAGATGAAGATGAAGAAGAAGAACAACAAGATGCAGATAAAGGGAAAGAGAAAGAAGCAAGGCAAGAAGAAGAAGAAAATCAAGATGCAGAGGCAGAGGAAGATAAAGAGAAAGGAGAAAAGGAAAAGGAGAAGGCAGAGGAAGATAAAGATGAGATGAAGAGGAAGATGAAGATAAAGAGGAAGGAGAAAAGGAAAAGGAGAAGGAAGAGGAAGATAAAAATGAGATGAAGAGGAAGATGAAGATAAAGAGGAAGAGGAAGGGGAACAGGAAGAGAAAGGGGAATAAGAAGAGGAAGATATAGATGAAGGAGAAGAGTAAGGGCAAAAAAAAGAGGAAGAGGAAGAGGAAGAGGACAAGGAGAAGGAGAAGGACAAGGACAAGGACAAGGCTAAGCTTTCTTTGTTTGTTTTGTCCATTTGCATTTGCTTGCTTTGCCTGCTCCTTCACATCTGAACATTTTGCCTTGCTTGTTTCTCGACCTTTTGAAGTGTTTGTTTGTTTTCTTTTGAACTTGTTGCTATTTTTGTTTGGATTTTTTTTTACTTCGAAAACAATTTGCAGCAGCCAGGGCCAGGGCCACAGCAAGCAGCTGCAAAAAAGAAAACAAATTTGGTCCAATGGTCAAAAAGCGGTCCAATGGTCTGCATCTTCTGACTCCTTTTCATTTTCATTTTCCTTGTCCTTTTCCTTGTCTTTGTCCTTTTCCTTGTCCTTTTCCTTGTCCTTGTCCTTAGCCTTGTCCTTGTCCTTGTCCTTAATCTTTTCCTCTTCCTCTTCCTCTTCCTCTTCTTCTTCCTCTTCCTCTTCCTCTTCCTCTTCCTTCTCCTTTTCTTTTTCTTCTTCCTCTTCATTTTTATCTTCTTCAACATCTTTATCTTCCTCTTCATCTTTATCTTTATCTTCCTCTGCCTTCTCCTTTTCCTTTTCTCCTTCCTCTTTATCTTCCTCTGCCTCTGCATCTTGATTTTCTTCTTCTTCTTGCCTTGCTTCTTTTTCTTTCCCTTTATCTGCATCTTGTTCTTCTTCTTCTTCATCTTCATCTTCCTTTTTCTCTTCCTCTTCCTCTCTTCCTCTTCCTCTTCCTCTTCCTCTTTTCCTCTTCCTCTTCATTGTCTTCTCCATCTGCATCTTCTTATTCATCTTTATTCTTCCCTTCTTGTCATTGTCTTCAATTTCGGAAAAAAATGATCTGCCCCAGCATTGAAAACATGGCCTGCCCCAACATAAAATACCCTGTTCCCACATAAAACAAAAATGCCTTGCCCCAATATAAAATAAAAATGCTCTGCCCCAATATAAAATAAAAATATCTTGCCCCAACATAAAATAAAAATACCCTGCCCCAACATAAAATAAAAATGCCCTGCTCCAGCATAAAATAAAAATGCCCTGCCCCAACAAAAAAAAAATGCCTTGCCCCAACAAAAAAATAAAAATGCCTTGCCCCATTAAAAAATAAAAATGCCCTGCTCCAACATAAAATAAAAAGACCTTGTCCCAAAATAAAATAAAAATGGCCTGATTCACTATAAAATAAAAATACCCTGTCCCAACATAAAATAGAAATGCCCTACTCCAACTCCAAATTAAAATAAAAATAGCCTTGTCCACCATAAATTAAAAAAATTGCCCCATTAAAAAATAAAAATGTCCTGCTCCAACATAAAATAAAAAGACCTTGTCCCAAAATAAAATAAAAATGGCCTGATCCAACATAAAATAAAAATGCCTTGTCCCAACATAAAATAAAAATGCCCTGTTGCATTATTAAATAAAAATGCCCTATTCCAATATTAAATAAAAATTTCCTGTTCCAATAAAAAATAAAAATGCCTTGCCCCAGTACAACAAAAAAATACCCTGCCCCAACATCAAATAAAAATGCCTTGATCACTATAAAATAAAAAGGCCTTTGCCCCAAGATCAAATAAAAGTGCCCCAGCCCCAACATAAAATAAAAAGGCCCTATCCCAACATAAAATATAAATGCCCTTATCCATTATAAAAACTAGAATGCCCTGCCTCGACATAAAATGAAAATGTCCTACCCCAACTTAAAATAAAAATGCGCTGCTCCAACATAAAATAAAAAGTGCACCTGCCCTACCATAAAATCAAAAGGCCCCTGCCCCAATATAAAATAAAAATGCCCTGCTCCAACATCAAATAAAAGTGCACCTACCCCAACATAAAATAGAAATGCCCTGCTCCAAATTAAATTAAAAATGCCCTGCTCCAAATTCAAATAAAGATATCTTGCCCCAACAAAAAATAAAAATGCCCTGCCCCAACACAAAATAAAAATACCCCTGTTCCAACATACAATAAAAGTGCACCTGCCCTAACATAAAACTAAAATTCCCTGCTTCAAGATAAAATAAAATGCCTTGCCCCAACATAAAATAAAAGTGCACCTACCCCAACATAAAAACTAGAATGCCCTGCCTCAACATAAAATGAAAATGTCCTACCCCAACATAAAATAAAAATGCCCTGCCCTAAGATAAAATAAAAATGGCCCTGCCCCAACATAAAATAAAAAGGCCTTTGCCCCAAGATAAAATAAAAGTGCCCCAGCCCCAACATAAAATAAAAATATCCTGCTCCAACATAAAATAGAAATGCCCTGCTCCAACATAAAGTCAAGAATGCCCTGCCTCAACATAAAATGAAAATGTCCTACCCCAACATAAAATAAAAATGCCAAAATAAAAATGGCCCTGCCCCAACATAAAATAAAAAGGCCTTGCCCCAAGATAAAATAAAAATGCCCTGCTCCAATATAAAATGAAAATCTCTTACCCCAACATAAAATAAAAATGCCCTGCCCCAAGATAAAATAAAAATGGCCCTGTCCCAACATAAAATAAAAATACCTTGCTTCAACAAAAAATAAAAAGGCCCTATCCCAACATAAAATAGAAATGCCCTGCTCCAACATAAAGTCAAAATGGCCTGTTCCAACATAAAATAAAAATGCCCTGCCCCAACATAAAATAAAAATGCCCTGCCCCATTAAAAAATAAAAATGCCCTGCTCCAACATAAAATAAAAAGGCCTTGCCCCAAGATAAAATAAAAATGCCCTGCTCCAACATAAAATAAAAATGCCCTGCCCCAACATAAAATAAAAATGCCCTGCTCCAGCATAAAATAAAAATGCCCTGCTCCAACAAAAAATAAAAATGCCTTGCCCCAACAAAAAATAAAAATGCCCTGCCCCAACACAAAATTCAAATACTTGTGTTCCAGCATAATGAATGTGTCAGTTTCTTGTCAACTTCCCAAAATGTCAATTGTCTTTATTTCTCAAATTCTATGTTTTGCAATTTGTCACAATTTATTTTTTGTCGGCTTCTCCATTCGACAGTTTGTTTGTTTGTTTGTTTGTTTCTTTCTTTCTTTCTTTGTTGTTTTTCAATATGTCAACTTGTTGACTAATCAGTGTGTCACTTTGCCATTTTGTCATTTTGTCAGTCTGCCAACTTGTCAGTTTTTTAATTTGGGCATTTGTCATTTGTCTATGTTTTGCAATTTGTCACATAATTTTTCTTTAGTCAGCTTCTAGGTTTGACAGTTTGTTTGTTTGTTTCTTTTTTGTTTTTCAGTTTGTCAAATTGTTGACTTAAGAGTTCCTCATTTTTGCCACTTTTTCACTTTGTTTGTTTGCCAACTTGTCCGTTTTTTCATTGTCACTTGTCTCTTTGTCCAGCCCTCGACTTGTAAGTTTCTCGCTTCCTCAATTTTTCAATATATCAGTTCATTCAGTTTGCCAGTTGGGGGCCAGTCAATTTGGATGTGAGTTTCTGGGTTGTTGGTTTGTGGGAAGGTCAACTTCTCAAATTGTGAGTTTGTGAGTTGGTCACTTTGTAAGTTTGTCAGCTTGTCAGTTTTTAAGGTTTTCATTTGTTCAATTTGTAAGTTTTTCTTGTTTTCAATTGGCCAACTTGTAAGTTTGCTTATTTTTTACTTGGCCAATTGATAAGTTTGTCGTTTTTGAATTTGTCATTTTGTCAATAAATTTACTTGTCAATTTGATAGTTTTTCAGTTATTTGTCAGTTTGTGAGTTGTAAGTTTGTCAATTTGTCAAGTTGTGACTTTGTCAATTTCTTGAGTTTGTTCCTTTCTTTCTTTGTTTGTTTTGTCCATTTGCATTTGCTTGCTTTGCCTGCTCCTTCAGATCTGAACATTTTGCCTTGCCTGTTTCTCGACCTTTTGAAGTGTTTGTTTGTTTTCTTTTGAACTTGTTGCTGTTTTTGTTTGGTTTTTTTTTGCTTCGAAAACAAAAAGCGGTCCATTGGACCAAATTTGTTTTCTTTTTTGCAGCTGCTTGCTGTGGCCCTGGCATGATAATCCTTGAAACAACTGCCACACAATGGGTGGAAAAACTTAGGACGTTCAGCCTGTCTCTCATAACGAGTTGAAATGCTTCGGCCACATGCGAAAAGAGACCCAGACTCATCCAGAGTCTTGTGAATGCACCTCGAACTCAAATGCCGGAAATAAACAAAGCCATCTGGGATATCATTTGGTTGCCACCTGCCCCCAACATCCTCAACAGCCTTCTCCTCTTCGAAAAGATCGGCATCATCTTCATCTTCCGAGCCCACACTCGAGATTTCAGAGACCTCGTCTGACAGACCATCGTGCCTTGAAAGAAAAAGTCCTGAGCGAGTGGCATCAGGGCTAAATTCTCCACTGACCACCTGAGAAATGATGCGGCATAAGGACCTGAGCGGTCCCGACATTGCGTCTCTAGAGTAAACCAACATCGAGGCATCCGAGCTCGACGTGTGATAACGCAACAGACGACGATTATCATGGCCCAGATGAGCCTTAGAGCACCATGATAACAACGTAGCCTTGCAACTGTGAGCTGCCAGCCTGATGTCACCAACAGTCTCAGTCCGACGAAGCAAATTCCTCAACCACTCGCCAGCCGCAGTGACACCAAGTGCAGATTGGGACCATCCTCGTCCAATGGCCGGCACAGGCATGATGGGGTAAGTTTCACGCGTGAATCCAGAACAAGTCAAGCCCTGCTCTGACCTCAACTTATCCCAAACAGGAGACCACGGTGGACTAGTCAATGCATCCACGGGCACCGCCACCGGCAGGAACCTGACCTTGCGCTCCAGCGTGTAACTGGTTTTGGTTCTCTCTGCTGCACATTCAAGGAAACCAACCAACTTGCCATCGACATGGATAACTTCAAGCTTCATCCCACTGATTCGCTGCCCGTCAGAGAACCTGAGACGTCCATAGACGAGGGTCCCAGTGTTAGAAAGGACTTTTGTTGAAGTGACGTGAAATTTGATTTTGGGAAACAATATTTAACATGTTTTCACATTGATTGTAAAGGAATGTATACAAACATCCAATTCAAACATGTTTTGGACATGTGTCACTTCAAAGCCTTTTCCCTGAGAGCCTCTTCCCTCCCAACATCTGTGACTTCAAAGCCTTTTCCCTCCCAACATCTTTTCCCTCACATTTTCTCCATGGACATTTGTTATGTGGGATGCATCTTCTCCCATTTTCTCCATGGGCTTGTGTTATCTCAATGCATTTTCTCCATGGACTTTTGTTATCTTCACCTTCCTCTTCATCTTCATCTTCCTCTTCAGTTTTGCCCTTCCTCTTCCTGTTCCTGTTCCTCTTTCTCCTCCATTGTCATCTGCATCTGCATCTTCTTATTCTTCTTCCTCTTACTCTGCATCTCCATTTTTCTTCTTCCTCTTTTTCTTGCCCTTCCTTTTCCTCTTCCCCTTTATTTGCATCTTCAACTTCATCTACATAGTCATCTGCATCTTCTTATTTTTCTGCCCTTTCATCTTCATTAACATCTTCATTTTCTTCTTCCTCTTCTCCTGGAATACTGGAACAAAACAAATGGCATTAACCTAAGCTTACTGAGAAGCATTGAAAAACAAAAACCTCGACATGTCAACAAAAACACAAAAAACCTGAAACAAAAACCTAAAACATCCCTCTGTGGCAAGGAAAGCCCTTCCACCCCAAACATCTGTGGCAAGGAAAGCCCTTCCACCCCAAACATCTGTGACAAGGAAAGCCCTTCTGCTCCAGACATCTTTGACTTCAAAGCCTTTTCCCTCCCAACATCTTTGACTTCAAAGCCTTTTCCCTCCCAACATCTTTGACTTCAAAGCCCTTCTGCTCAGACATCTTTGGCTTCAAAGCCTTTTCCCTCCCAACATCTTTGACTTCAAAGCCCTTCTGCTCAGACATCTTTGGCTTCAAAGCCTTTTCCCTCCCCAACATCTTTGACTTCAAAGCCTTTTCCCTCCCAACATCTTTGACTTCAAAGCCCTTCTGCTCAGACATCTTTGGCTTCAAAGCCTTTTCCCTCCCAACATCTTTTCCCTCTCAACATCTTTGACTTCAAAGCCCTTCTGCTCAGACATCTTTGGCTTCAAAGCCTTTTCCCTCCCAACATCTTTGACTTCAAAGCCCTTCTGCTCAGACATCTTTGGCTTCAAAGCCTTTTCCCTCCCCAACATCTTTGACTTCAAAGACTTTTCCCTCCCAACATCTTTGACTTCAAAGCCCTTCTGCTCAGACATCTTTGGCTTCAAAGCCTTTTCCCTCCCCAACATCTTTGACTTCAAAGCCTTTTCCCTCCCAACATCTTTGACTTCAAAGCCCTTCTGCTCAGACATCTTTGGCTTCAAAGCCTTTTCCCTCCCCAACATCTTTGACTTCAAAGCCTTTTCCCTCCCAACATCTTTGACTTCAAAGCCCTTCTGCTCAGACATCTTTGACTTCAAAGCCTTTTCCCTCCCCAACATCTTTGACTTCAAAGCCTTTTCCCTCCCAACATCTTTGACTTCAAAGCCTTTTCCCTTCCCAACATCTTTGACTTCAAAGACTTTTCCCTCCCAACATCTTTGACTTCAAAGCCCTTCTGCTCAGACATCTTTGGCTTCAAAGCCTTTTCCCTCCCAACATCTTTGACTTCAAAGCCTTTTCCCTCCCAACATCTTTGACTTCAAAGCCCTTCTGCTCAGACATCTTTGGCTTCAAAGCCTTTTCCCTCCCCAACATCTTTGACTTCAAAGCCTTTTCCCTCCCAACATCTTTGACTTCAAAGCCCTTCTGCTCAGACATCTTTGGCTTCAAAGCCTTTTCCCTCCCCAACATCTTTGACTTCAAAGCCTTTTCCCTCCCAACATCTTTGACTTCAAAACCCTTCTGCTCAGACATCTTTGGCTTCAAAGCCTTTTCCCTCCCCAACATCTTTGACTTCAAAGCCTTTTCCCTCCCAACATCTTTGACTTCAAAGCCCTTCTGCTCAGACATCTTGGGCTTCAAAGCCTTTTCCCTCCCAACATCTTTGACTTCAAAGCCCTTCTGCTCAGACATCTTTGGCTTCAAAGCCTTTTCCCTCCCAACATCTTTGACTTCAAAGCCCTTCTGCTCAGACATCTTTGGCTTCAAAGCCTTTTCCCTCCCCAACATCTTTGACTTCAAAGCCTTTTCCCTCCCAACATCTTTGACTTCAAAGCCCTTCTGCTCAGACATCTTTGACTTCAAAGCCTTTTCCCTTCCCAACATCTTTGACTTCAAAGCCTTTTCCCTCCCAACATCTTTGACTTCAAAGCCCTTCTGCTCAGACATCTTTGGCTTCAAAGCCTTTTCCTTCCCCAACATCTTTGACTTCAAAGCCTTTTCCCTCCCAACATCTTTGACTTCAAAGCCCTTCTGCTCAGACATCTTTGACTTCAAAGCCTTTTCCCTCCCAACACCTTTGACTTCAAAGCCTTTTCCCTCCCAACATCTTTGACTTCAAAGCCCTTCTGCTCAGACATCTTTGGCTTCAAAGCCTTTTCCCTCCCAACATCTTTGACTTCAAAGCCCTTCTGCTCAGACATCTTTGGCTTCAAAGCCTTTTCCCTCCCAACATCTTTGACTTCAAAGCCCTTCTGCTCAGACATCTTTGGCTTCAAAGCCTTTTCCCTCCCAACATCTTTGACTTCAAAGCCTTTTCCCTCCCAACATTTTTGACTTCAAAGCCCTTCTGCTCAGACATCTTTGGCTTCAAAGCCTTTTCCCTCCCCAACATCTTTGACTTCAAAGCCTTTTCCCTCCCAACACTACATTTTCCTCTTCCTCTTCCTTTTTCTCTTCATCTTCCTCTTCACATGCATCTTAATCTTTTTTCTTCATCTTCTTCTTGATCCTTTCCTCCATCTTCCTTTTCACCTTCATCTTCTTGTTCCTCTTCCTTTTCCTCTTTCTCTTCCTCTTCATCTTTGTTTTCTTCTTCCTCTTCTTTTTGCCCTTCCTCTTCCTCTTCCCCTTCATCTGCATCAGTTTCTTCTTCTTCATCTGCATCTTCATCTTCATTGTCATCTGCATCTTCTTATTCTTCCTCCTTTTCATCTTCATTAAGATCTACATTTTCCTCTTCCTCTTCCTTTTCCTCTTTCTCTTCATTTTCCTCTTCATCTTTGTTTTCTTCTTCCTCTTCTTTTTGCCCTTCCTCTTCCTCTTCCCCTTCATCTGCATCATTTCTTCTTCTTCATCTGTATCTTCATCTTCATTGTCATCTTCCTCTTCATTGTCATCTGCATCTTCCTGTTCTTTTTCCCTTTCATCTTCATCAAGATCTTCATCTTTTTCTTCCTCTTCATCTTGCTCTTCACCTGCATCTTAATCTTTTCTCTTCATCTTCTTCTTGATCCTCTCCTCCATCTTCCTTTTCATCTTTATCTTCATCTTCCTGTTCATCTTCATCTTCCTCTTTCTTTTCCTCTTCCTCTTCATCTTTGTTTTCTTCTTCCTCTTCTTTTTGCCCTTCCTCTTCCTCTTCCCCTTCATCTGCATCATTTTCTTCTTCTTCATCTGCATCTTCATCTTCATTATCATCTTCATTGTCATCTGCATCTTCTTTTTCTTCTTCCTTTTCATCTTCATTAAGATCTTTATTTTCTTCTTCCTTTTTCTCTTAATCTTTATCTTCAACTTCATTTTCCTCTTCATCTTCATTGTCATCTGCAACTGCATCTACATCTTCCTCTTCCTCTTCCCCTTTTTCTTCCTGTTCCCCTTTCTCTTCATCTTCCTTTTCATCTTCCTCTTCATCTTTATCTTCATCTCCCTCTTCGTCTTCATTTTCTTCTCCCCCTTCCCCTTCCTTTTCATCTGCATCTTTTTTTCATCTTCCTCTTCCTCTTCATCCCCATTGTCATTTGCATCTGCATCTTCTTCTTCATCTTTCTCTTCCTCTTCCTTTTCATCCAGATTGTCATCTGCATCTGCATCTTCTGATTCATTGTCCTTGTCCTTTTCCTTGTTCTTTTCCTCTTCCTCTTCCTCTTCCTCTTCCTCTTCCTCTTCATCTTCCTCTTCCTTCTCCTTTTCTTTTTCTTCTTCCTCTTCATCTTTATCTTCTTCAACATCTTTATCTTCCTCTTCCTCTGCATCTTCATTTTCTTCTTCCTCTTTTTTTTGCCCTTACTCTTCCCCTTCATCTATATCTTCCTCTTCTTATTCCCCTTTCTCTTCCTGTTCCCCTTCCTCTTCATCTTTATCTTTATCTTCGTCTTCCTCTGCCTTCTCCTTTTCCTTTTCTCCTTCCTCTTCATCTTCCTCTGCCTCTGCATCTTCATTTTCTTCTTCTTCATTTCAACAAAAAATGCTTTGCCCCAGCATTGAAAAAATGGCCTGCCCCACTATTAAATTAAAAATACCCTGCTCCAAATTAAAATAAAAATGCCCTGCTCCAAATTAAATTAAAAATGCCCTGCTCCAAATTAAAATAAAAATGTTTTGCCCCAACATAAAATAAAAATGCCCTGCTCCAACATAAAATAAAAAGTGCACCTGCCCCAACATAAAATCAAAAGGCCCCTGCCCCAATAAAAAATAAAAATACCCTGCTCCAATATAAAATGAAAGTGCACCTGCCCTAACATAAAATCAAAAGGCCCCTGCCCCAAGATAATATAAAAATGCCCTGCTCCAACATAAAATAAAAAGGCCTTTGCCCCAAGAAAAAATAAAAGTGCCCCAGCCCCAACATAAAATAAAAAGGCCCTATCCCAACATAAAATAGAAATGGCCTGTTCCAACATAAAATAAAAATGCCCTGCCCCAACATAAAATAAAAAGGCCTTGCCCCATTAAAAAATAAAAATGCCCTGCCCCAACACAAAATAAAAATACCTCTGTTCCAACATCTAATAAAAGTGAAACTGCCCTAACATAAAACTAAAATTCCCTGCTTCAAGATAAAATAAAAATGCCTTGCCCCAACATAAAATAAAAGTGCACCTATCCCAACATAAAAACTAGAATACCCTGCCTCAACATAAAATAAAAATGTCCTACCCCAACATAAAATAAAAATGCCCTGCCCTAAGATAAAATAAAAATGGCCCTGCCCCAAGATAAAATAAAAATGGCCCTGCCCCAACATAAAATAAAAAGGCCTTTGCCCCAAGATAAAATAAAAGTGCCCCAGCCCCAACATAAAATAAAAATATCCTGCTCCAACATAAAATAGAAATGCCCTGCTCCAGCATAAAGTCAAGAATGCCCTACCCCAACATAAAATAAAAATGGCCCTGCCCCAACATAAAATAAAAATGCCCCTGCCCCAACATACAATAAAAATGCCCTGCCCCAACATAAAATAAAAATACCTTGCCCCAATCAAAAAAAAAAAGACCCTGCCCCAACATAAAATAAAAATGCCCTGCCCCAACATAAGATCAAAATACCCTGCTTAAAATAAAAATGCCCTGCCCCAACAAAAAATAAAAAAACCTTGCCCCAACAAG
>CBDDPX010000002.1:0-3929 GCA_965232455.1 Woeseiaceae bacterium
CTCTGACGGGCAGCGAATCAGCGGGATGAAGGTTGAAGTTATCCATGTCGATGGCAATTTGGTTGGTTTCCTTGAATGTGCAGCAGAGAGAACCAAAACCAGTTATACGCTGGAGTGCAAGGTCAGGTTCCTGCCGGTGGCAGTGCCCGTGGATGCATTGATTAGTCCAGTGGTCTCCTTTTGGGATAAGTTGAGGTCAGAGCAGGGCTTGACTTGCCCCAACATAAAACCCAACAACAAATCAAAGACCCTTCCCCAACATAAAATAAAAATGCCCTGCCCCAAAACGCCCTGCCCCAATTTAAAAAAAATGCCCTGCTCCAACATAAAATAAAAATGCCCTGTTCCAAGATAAAATGAAAATGCCCCGGTCCAGCATAAAATTAAAATGTTTTGCCCAGAACAAAAAATAAAAAAGCCTTGCCCCAATAATAAAATAAAAATACCCTGCCCCAACACAAAATTCAAAACTTGTGTTCCAGCATAAATTCATTTTTTGTCAACTTCTCCATTTGACAATTTGTTTGTTTGTTTGTTGTTATTTTTTCAATTTGTCAACTTGTTGACCAATCAGTGTGTCACTTTGTATCTTTGTGCAGCCCTTGACTTGTTGTGTTTCCCCTCTCCTCAACTTTTCAAGATATCAGTTCATTCAGTTTGCCAGTTGTGGACCAGTCAATTTGGATGTCAGTTTCTGGGTTGTTGGTTTGTGGGAAGGTCAACTTCTCAATTTGTAAGTTTGTGAGTTGGTCACCTTGTAAGTTTGTCAGCTTGTCAGTTTGTAAGGTTTTCATTTGTTCAATTTGTAAGTTTTTCTCGTTTTCAATCGGCTAATTTGGAAGTTTGCTTATTTTTTACTTGGCCAATTGATAAGTTTGTCGCTTTTGAATTTGTCATTTTGTCAATAAATTTACTTGTCAACTTGATAGTTTTTCAGTTCTTTGAGTTGATAAGTTTGTCAATTTGTTCAAGTTGATGACTTTGTCAATTTCTTTAGTTTGTTCCTTTCTTTCTTTGTTTGTTTTGTCCATGTGCATTTGCTTGCTTTGCCTGCTCCTTCAGATCTGCACATTTTACCTTGCTTGTTTCTCGACCTTTTGAAGTGTTTGTCTGTTTTCTTTTGAACTTGTTGCTGTTTTTGCTTGTTTTTTTTTACTTCGAAAGCAATTTGCAGCAGCCAGGGCCAGGGCCACAGCAAGCAGCTGCAAAAAAGAAAACAAATTTGGTCCAATGGTCTGCATCTTCTGACTCCTTTTCATTTTCCTTTTCCTTTTCCTTTTCCTTGTCCTTTTCCTTGTCCTTTTCCTTGTCCTTGTCCTTGTCCTTGTCCTTGTCCTTGTCCTTGTCCTTGTCCTTGTGCTTGTGCTTGTGCTTGTGCTTGTGCTTGTCCTTGTCCTTGTCCTTGTCCTTGTCCTTGTCCTTGTCCTTGTCCTTAGCCTTGTCCTTGTCCTTAGCCTTAGCCTTGTCCTTGTCCTTGTCTTTGTCCTTGTCCTTGTCTTTGTCCTTAGCCTTGTCCTTGTCCTTGTCCTTGTCCTTGTCCTTGTCCTTGTCCTTGTCCTTGTCCTTCTCCTTCTCCTTCTCCTTCTCCTTCTCCTTCTCCTTCTCCTTCTCCTTCTCCTTCTCCTTCTCCTTCTCCTTCTCCTTCTCCTTCTCCTTCTCCTTCTCCTTCTCCTTCTCCTTCTCCTTCTCCTTCTCCTTCTCCTTCTCCTTCTCCTTCTCCTTCTCCTTCTCCTTCTCCTTCTCCTTCTCCTTCTCCTTCTCCTTCTCCTTCTCCTTCTCCTTCTCCTCTTCCTCTTCCTCTTCCTCTTCCTCTTCCTCTTCCTCTTCCTCTTCCTCTTCCTCTTCCTCTTCCTCTTCCTCTTCCTCTTCCTCTTCCTCTTCCTCTTCCTCTTCCTCTTCCTCTTCCTCTTCCTCTTCCTCTTCCTCTTTTTTTTGCCCTTACTCTTCTCCTTCATCTATATCTTCCTCTTCTTATTCCCCTTTCTCTTCCTGTTCCCCTTCCTCTTCCTCTTTATCTTCATCTTCCTCTTCATCTCATTTTTATCTTCCTCTTCCTTCTCCTTTTCCTTTTCTCCTTCCTCTTTATCTTCATCTTCCTCTTCATCTCATCTTTATCTTCCTCTGCCTTCTCCTTTTCCTTTTCTCCTTTCTCTTTATCTTCCTCTGCCTCTGCATCTTGATTTTCTTCTTCTTCTTGCCTTGCTTCTTTCTCTTTCCCTTTATCTGCATCTTGTTGTTCTTCTTCTTCATCTTCATCTTCCTCTTTCTCTTCCTCTTCCTTTCTTCCTCTTTTCCTCTTCCTCTTTTCCTCTTCCTCTTCATTGTCTTCTCCATCTGCATCTTCTTATTCATCTTTATTCTTCCCTTCTTATCATTGTTGAATTGAGAAATCGATAAAAAAATTAATTGTAACAAATTGCAAAACATAAAATTTGAGAAAAAAAGTTAATTGACATTTTGGGAAATTGACAAGAAACTGACACATTCATTATGCTGGAACACAAGTATTTGAATTTTGTGTTGGGGCAGGGCATTTTATTTTCTTGTTGGGGCAAGGCATTTTTATTTTTTGTTGGGGCAGGCCATTTTGATTTTATGTGGAGCAGGACATTTTAATTTCATGTTTGGGCAGGGCATCTTTTTTTTTGTTGGAGCAGGGCATTTTTATTTTATCTTGAGGCAAGGCCTTTTTATTTTTTCTTGGAGCAAGGGCATTTTTATTTTATGTTGGGGCAGGTCATTTTTATTTTATGTTGGGACAGGGTATTTTTTTTTTGTAATGGAAGGCCATTTTTTTTTTATCTTGGGGCAAGGCCTTTTTATTTGATGTTGGAGCAGGGCATTTAAAAAAATATTGGAACAGGGTCATTTTATTTTATTTTAGGGCACGCCATTTTTTCTTATCTTGAGGCAGCGCATTTTTATTTTAAGTTGGGGTAGGACATTTTCATTTTATGTCGAGGCAGGGCATTCTAGTTTTTATAATGGATAAGGGCATTTATATTTTAGTTGGGATAGGGCCTTTTTATTTTATGTTGGGGCTGGGGCACTTTTATTTTATCTTGGGGCAAAGGCCTTTTTATTTTATAGTAATCAAAAATATTTTTATTTGATACTGGGGCAGGGCATTTTTTTATTGTACTGGGCCAAGGCCTTTTTATTTTTTATTGGAACAGGAAATTTTTATTTAATATTGGAATAGGGCATTTTTATTTAATGTTGCAACAGGGCATTTTTATTTTATGTTGGGACAGGGCATTTTTATTTTATGTTGGATCAGGCCATTTTTATTTTATTTTGGGACAAGGTCTTTTTATTTTATCTTGGAGCAGCGCATTTTTACTTTTTGATGGGGCAGGACATTTTTAATTTATGGTCAACAAGGTATTTTTGATTTTAATTTGGAGCAGGACATTTTTTATTTAATTTGGAGCAGGGCATTTCTATTTTATGTTAGGATGGTACACTGTTATTTCATGTTGGGGCAGGAGATTTTTATTTTATATTGGGCGAGGCATTTTTATTTTTTTGTTGGGGCAGGGCATTTTTATTTTACCTTGAGGCAAGGCCTTTTTATATTTTCTTGGAGCAGGGGCATTTTTATTTTATGTTGGGGCAGGTCATTTTTATTTTATGTTGGAGCAAGGAATTTCTATTTTATATTGGGGCAAGGCTTCTTTATTTTATGATGGGGCAGGGCATTTTTATTCTAAATTGGGGCAGGCCTTTTTTTCAATGCTGGGGCAGAGCAATTTTTTGTGAAATTGAAGACAATGACAAGAAGGGAAGAATAAAGATGAATAAGAAGATGCAGATGGAGAAGACAATGAAGAGGAAGAAAAAAAAGAGGAAGAGGAAGAGGAAGAGAGGAAGAGAGGAAGAGAGGAAGAGGAAGATGAAGATGAAGATGAAAGACAACAAGATCAAGA
>CBDDPX010000003.1:0-7167 GCA_965232455.1 Woeseiaceae bacterium
ATAAAGCCCAAGATGTGGCCAAGATAGACCCAAGAAAGCTTTCCTGGTGAAATCTCTAGCCTAGAGATCAAGATGAAGCCCAAGATATGGCCAAGATAGGGTTAAAAAAGCTTTCTTGGTGAAATCTCTAGCCTAAAGATCAAGATGAAGCCCAAGATGTGGCCCAGATAGGAATAAAAAAGCATTCTTGGTGAAATCTCTAGCCTAAAAATTTCAAGATGAAGCCCAAGACGTGGCTAAGATAGGGTCAAGAAAGCTTTCTTGGTGAAATCTGTAGCCTAGAGATTTCAAGATGAATCCCAAAATGTGGCCAAGATAGGGTCAAGAAAGCTTTCTTGGTGAAATCTCTAGCCTAGAGATTTCAAGATGAAGCCCAAGACGTTGGCCAAGATAGGGTCAAGAAAGCTTTCTTGGTGAAATTTATAGCCTGGAGATTTCAAGATAATTTCAAGATGAAGCCCAAGATGTGGCCAAGATAGGCTCAAGAAAGCTTTCTTGGTGAAATCTCTAGCCTAGAGATCAAGATGAAGCCCAAGATGTGGCCAAGATAGGCTCAAGAAAGCTTTCTTGGCACAATCTCTACCCTAGAAATTTCAAGATGAAGCGCAAGATGTGGCCAACATAGACTCAAGAAAGCTTTCTTGGTGAAATCTCTAACCTAGAGATTTCAAGATGAAGGCCAAGATGTGGCCAAGATAGGGTCAAAAAAGCTTTCTTGGTGAAATCTCTAGCCTAGAGATTTCAAGATGAAGCCCAAGATATGGCCAAGATAGGCTCAAGGAAGCTTTCTTGGTGAAATCTCTAGCCTAGAGATTTCAAGATGAAGCCCAAGATGTGGCCAAGATAGCGTTAAAAAAGCTTTCTTGGTGAAATCTCTAACCTAGAGATTTCAAGATGAAGCCCAAGATGTGGCCAAGATAGGGTCAAGAAAGCTTTCTTGGTGAAATCTCTAGCCTAGAGATAGATTTCAAGATGATTTCAAGATGAAGGCCAAGATGTGGCCAAGATAGGGTCAAAAAAGCTTTCTTGGTGAAATCTCTAGCCTAGAGGCTTCAAGATGAAGCCCAAGATGTGGCCAAGATAAGCTCAAGAAAGCTTTCTTGGTGAAATCTCTAGCCTAGAGATTTCAAGATGAAGCCCAAGATGTGGCCAAGATAGGGTCAAAAAAGCTTTCTTGGTGAAATCTCTAGCCTAGAGATTTCAAGATGAAGCCCAAGATGTGGCCAAGATAGGGCCAAGAAAGCTTTCCTGGTGAAATCTCTAGCCTAGAGATCAAGATGAAGCCCAAAAGATGTGGCCAAGACAGGGTCAAGCAAGTTTTCTTGGTGAAATCTCTAGCCTAGAGATTTCAAGATGAAGCCCAAGATGTGGCCAAGATAGGGTCAAAAAAGCTTTCTTGGTGAAATTCCTAACCTAGAGATTTCAAGATGAAGCCCAAGATGTGGCCAAGATAGGGTCAAAAAAACTTTCTTGGTGAAATTCCTAACCTAGAGATTTCAAGATGAAGCCCAAGATGTGGCCAAGATAGGCTCAAAAAAGCTTTCTTGGTGAAATTCCTAACCTAGAGATTTCAAGATGATGCCCAAGACGTGGCCAAGATAGGGTCAAAAAAGTTTTCTTGGTGAAATTTCTAACCTAGAGATTTCAAGATGAAGCCCAAGATGTGGCCAAGATAGGGTCAAAAAAGCTTTCTTGGTGAAATCTCTAGCCGAGAGATTTCAAGATGAAGCCCAAGATGTGGCCAAGATAGGCTCAAGAAAGCTTTCTTGGTGAAATCTCTATTTTTAGATAAAGCCCAAGATGTGGCCAAGATAGACCCAAGAAAGCTTTCCTGGTGAAATCTCTAGCCTAGAGATCAAGATGAAGCCCAAGATATGGCCAAGATAGGGTTAAAAAAGCTTTCTTGGTGAAATCTCTAGCCTAAAGATCAAGATGAAGCCCAAGATGTGGCCAAGATAGGAATCAAGAAAGCTTTCTTGGTGAAATCTCTAGCCTAGAGATTTCAAGATGAAGCCCAAGACGTGGCTAAGATAGGGTCAAGAAAGCTTTCTTGGTGAAATCTGTAGCCTAGAGATTTCAAGATGAATCCCAAAATGTGGCCAAGATAGGGTCAAGAAAGCATTCTTGGTGAAATCTCTAGCCTAGAGATTTCAAGATGAAGCCCAAGATGTGGCCAAGATAGGGTCAAGAAAGCTTTCTTGGTGAAATCTCTAGCCTAGAGATTTCAAGATGAAGCCCAAGATGTGGCCAAGATAGGGTCAAGAAAGCTTTCTTGGTGAAATCTCTAGCCTAGAGATCAAGATGAAGCCCAAGATGTGGCCAAGATAGGGTGAAGAAAGCTTTCTTGGTGAAATCTCTAGCCTAGAGATTTCAACATGTGGCCAAGATAGGATCAAGAAAGCTTTCTTGGTGAAATCTCTAGCCTAGAGATTTCAAGATGAAGCCCAAGATGTGGCCAAGATAGGGTCAAGAAAGCTTTCTTAGTGAAAACTCTAGCCTAGAGATTTCAAGATGAAGCCCAAGATGTGGCCAAGATAGGGTCAAGAAAGCGTTCTTGGTGAAATCTCTAGCCTAGAGATTTCAAGATGAAACCCAAGATGTGGCCAAGATAGGGTCAAGAAAGCTTTCTGGGTGAAATCTCTAGCCTAGAGATTTCAAGATGAAGCCCAAGATGTGGCCAAGATAGGGTCAAGAAAGCTTTTTTGGTGAAATCTCTAGCCTAGAGATTTCAAGATGAAGCCCAAGATGTGGCCAAGATAGGGTCAAGAAAGCTTTCTTGGTGAAATCTCTCGCCTAGAGATTTCAAGATGAAGCCTAAGATGTGGCCAAGATAGGGTCAAGAAAGCTTTCTTAGTGAAAACTCTAGCCTAGAGACTTCAAGATGAAGCCCAAGATGTGGCCAAGATAGGGTCAAGAAAGCTTTCTGGGTGAAATCTCTAGCCTAGAGATTTATTTCAAGATGAAAACCAAGATGTGGCCAAGATAGGGTCAAGAAAGCGTTCTTGGTGAAATCTCTAGCTTAGGGATATCGAGACGAAGCCCAACATGTGGCCAAGATAGGGTCAAGAAAGCTTTCTTGGTGAAACCTCTAGCCTAGAGATTTCAAGATGAAGCCCAAGATGTTGCCAAGATAGGGCCAAGAAAGCTTTCTTGGTGAAATCTCTAGCCTAGAGATTTCAAGATGAAGCTCAGGATGTGGTCAAGATAGGGTCAAGAAAGCGTTCTTGGTGAAATCTCTAGCCTAGAGAATTCGAGATGAAGCCCCAGATGTGGCCCAAATGGGCTCAAGAAAGCTTTCTCAGTGAAATCCCTGGCCTAGAGATTTCAAGATGAAGCCCCAGATGTGGCCAAGATAGGGCCAAGGCAGCTTTCTTGGTGAAATCTCTAGCCTAGAGATTTCAAGATGAAGCCCAAAATCTCTAGCCTAGAGATTTCAAGATGAAGCCCAAGATGTGGCCAAGAAAGCTTTCTTGGTGAAATCTCTAGCCTAGAGATTTCAAGATGAAGCCCAAGATGTGGCCAAGATAGGGTCAAGAAGGCTTTCTTGGTGAAATCTCTAGCCTAGAGGTTTCAAGATGAAGCCCAAGACATGGCTAAGATAGGGTCAAGAAAGCTTTCTTGGTGAAATCTCTAGCCTAGAAATTTCAAGATGAAGCCCAAGACGTGGCCAAGAAAGGGTCAAGAAAACTTTTGTGGCGAAATCATTTCAAGATGAAGCCCAAGATGTGGCCAAGATAGGGTCAAGAAAGCTTTCTTGGTGAAATCTCTAGCCTAGAGATTTCAAGATGAAGCCGAAGATCAAAAAAGCTTTTTTGGTGAAATCTTGAACCTAGAGATTTCAAGATGATGCCCAAGACGTGGCTAAGATAGGGTCAAGAAGATGAAGTCCAAGATGTGGCCAAGATAGGGTCAAGAAAGCTTTCTTGGTGAAATCTCCAGCTTAGAGATTTCAAGATGAAGCCCAAGATGTGGCCAAGATAGGGTCAAAAAAAGCTTTCTTGGTGAAATCTCTAGCCTAGAGATTTCAAGATGAAGCCCAAGATGTGGCCAAGATAGGGTCAAGAAAGCTTTCTGGGTGAAATCTCTAGCCTAGAGATTTCAAGATGAAGCCCAAGATGTGGCCAAGATAGGGTCAGAAAAGCTTTCTTGGTGAAATCTCTAGCCTAGAGATTTCAAGATGAAGCCAAGCTTTTTTGGTGAAATCTCTAGCCTAGAGATTTCAAGATGAAGCCCAAGTTGTGGCCAAGATAGGGTCAAAAAAGCTTTCTTGGTGAAATCTCTAACCTAGAATTTCAAGATGAAGTTAAAGATGTGGCCAAGATAGGCTCAAGAAGGTTTTCTTAGTAAAATCTCTAGCCTAGAGATTTCAAGATGAAGCCCAAGATGTGGCCAAGATAGGGTCAAAAAAGCTTTCTTGGTGAAATCTCTAGCCTAGAGATTTGAAGATGAAGTCCAAGATGTGGCCAAGATAGGGTCCAAAAAGCTTTCTTGGTGAAATCTCTAACCTAGAGATTTCAAGATGAAGCCCTAGATGTGGCCAAGATAAGGTCAAAAAAGCTTTCTTGGTGAAATTCCTAACCTAGAGATTTTAAGATGAAGCCCAAGATGTGGCCAAGATAGGGTCAAAAAAGCTTTCTTGGTGCAACCTGTAACCTAGAGATTTTTAAGATGAAGCCCATGATGTGGCCAAGATAGGGTCAAGAAAGCTTTCTTGGTGAAATCTCTAGCCTAGAGATTTCAAGATGAAGCCCAAGATGTGGCCAAGATAGGGTTAAAAAAGCTTTCTTGGTGAAATTTCTAGCCTGGAGATTTCAAGATAATTACAAGATGAAGCCCAAGACGTGGCTCAGATAGGGTCAAGAAAGCTTTCTTGGTGAAATCTTTGGCCTAGAGATTTCAAGATGAAGCCCAAGATGTGGCCAAGATAGGGTCAAGAAAGCTTTCTTGGAGATTTCAAGATGAAGCCTAAGATAGGGTTAAAAAAGCTTTCTTGGTGAAATCTCTAGCCTAGAGATTTCAAGATGAAGCCCAAGATGTGGCCAAGATAGGGTCAAGAAAGCTTTCTTGGTGAAATCCCGAACCTAGAGATTTCAAGATGAAGCCCAAGATGTGGCCAAGATAGGGTCAAAAAAGCTTTCTTGGCGCAACCTCTAACCTAGAGATTTCAAGATGAAGCCCAAGATGTGGCCAAGATAGGGTCAAAAAAACTTTCTTGGTGAAATTCCTAACCTAGAGATTTTAAGATGAAGCCCAAGTTGTGGCCAAGATAGGGTTAAAAAAGCTTTCTTGGTGAAATCTCTAACCTAGAATTTCAAGATGAAGTTAAAGATGTGGCCAAGATGCCAAGATAAGGTCAAAAAAGCTTTCTTGGTGAAATTCCTAACCTAGAGATTTTTAAGATGAAGCCCAAGATGTGGCCAAGATAGGGTCAAAAAAGCTTTCTTGGTGCAACCTGTAACCTAGAGATTTTTAAGATGAAGCCCAAGATGTGGCCAAGATAGGGTCAAGAAAGCTTTCTTGGTGAAATCTCTAGCCTAGAGATTTCAAGATGAAGCCCAAGATGTGGCCAAGATAGGGTTAAAGAAGCTTTCTTGGTGAAATTTCTAGCCTGGAGATTTCAAGATAATTACAAGATGAAGCCCAAGACGTGGCTGAGATAGGGTCAAGAAAGTTTTCTTGGTGAAATCTTTGGCCTAGAGATTTCAAGATGAAGCCCAAGATGTGGCCAAGATAGGGTCAAGAAAGCTTTCTTGGAGATTTCAAGATGAAGCCCAAGATGTGGCCAAGATAGGGTCAAAAAAGCTTTCTTGGTGCAACCTGTAACCTAGAGATTTTTAAGATGAAGCCCAAGATGTGGCCAAGATAGGGTCAAGAAAGCTTTCTTGGTGAAATCTCTAGCCTAGAGATTTCAAGATGAAGCCCAAGATGTGGCCAAGATAGGCTCAAGAAAGCTTTCTTGGTGAAATCTCTATTTTCAGATAAAGCCCAAGATGTGGCCAAGATAGACCCAAGAAAGCTTTCCTGGTGAAATCTCTAGCCTAGAGATCAAGATGAAGCCCAAGATATGGCCAAGATAGGGTTAAAAAAGCTTTCTTGGTGAAATCTCTAGCCTAAAGATCAAGATGAAGGCCAAGATGTGGCCCAGATAGGAATAAAAAAGCATTCTTGGTGAAATCTCTAGCCTAGAAATTTCAAGATAATTACAAGATGAAGCCCAAGACGTGGCTCAGATAGGGTCAAGAAAGCTTTCTTGGTGAAATCTTTGGCCTAGAGATTTCAAGATGAAGCCCAAGATGTGGCCAAGATAGGGTCAAGAAAGCTTTCTTGGAGATTTGAAGATGAAGCCTAAGATAGGGTTAAAAAAGCTTTCTTGGTGAAATCTCTAGCCTAGAGATTTCAAGATGAAGCCCAAGATGTGGCCAAGATAGGGTCAAGAAAGCTTTCTTGGTGAAATCCCTAACCTAGAGATTTCAAGATGAAGCCCAAGATGTGGCCAAGATAGGGTCAAAAAAGCTTTCTTGGCGCAACCTCTAACCTAGAGATTTCAAGATGAAGCCCAAGATGTGGCCAAGATAGGGTCAAAAAAACTTTCTTGGTGAAATTCCTAACCTAGAGATTTCAAGATGAAGCCCAAGATGTGGCCAAGATAGGCTCAAAAAAGCTTTCTTGGTGAAATTCCTAACCTAGAGATTTCAAGATGATGCCCAAGACGTGGCCAAGATAGGGTCAAAAAAGTTTTCTTGGTGAAATTTCTAACCTAGAGATTTCAAGATGAAGCCCAAGATGTGGCCAAGATAGGGTCAAAAAAGCTTTCTTGGTGAAATCTCTAGCCGAGAGATTTCAAGATGAAGCCCAAGATGTGGCCAAGATAGGCTCAAGAAAGCTTTCTTGGTGAAATCTCTAGCCTAGAGATTTCAAGATAAAGCCCAAGATGTGGCCAATATAGACCCAAGAAAGCTTTCCTGGTGAAATCTCTAGCCTAGAGATCAAGATGAAGCCCAAGATATGGCCAAGATAGGGTTAAAAAAGCTTTCTTGGTGAAATCTCTAGCCTAAAGATCAAGATGAAGCCCAAGATGTGGCCCAGATAGGAATAAAAAAGCATTCTTGGTGAAATCTCTAGCCTAGAAATTTCAAGGTAATTACAAGATGAAGCCCAAGACGTGGC
>CBDDPX010000004.1:0-14791 GCA_965232455.1 Woeseiaceae bacterium
GTTGCAAAAACAACTTGGATTTCCTATAATAGAAGCAGGTGAAGATGTTTGCACAAGTTGCATCAATTTAGAAGAAAAAAGACCAAAAAAAAATTAATGAGGATTACTTACAGAAGCAAGAAAGAGGACCATTACATTCTTGTGCAGTAAGACTTTAGAAGTATTGAAGGAAAAGGATTCTTCATTGACAAAAGTAAAAATCGAGGCTAAAGGCGACAAAATGATGATTTCATAGCGGTACTTTGAAGGCTGTGGACGTGACCTTTCTAGATGTCCTAGTTAGACAAAATGATCTAGTCTATACCAAAATTTAGCTTTTCATGTGCTTTCTCAGGTCCAAAATTTTCACTTTTTCAAAAAATGTTGCTTACATCAAATTTGAAGAAAAAAACTTAAAAAAAAAAACAAATTACAGTAAAAGAAAAGACAATAATCACATTTTTGTGCAGTAAGACTTTAGAAGTATTGAAGGAAAAGGCTTTCTTCATTGACAAAAGTAAAATGGAGGCTAAAGGCGACAAAATGATGATTTCATAGCGATACTTTGAAGGCTGTGGACGTAACCTTTCTAGATGTCCTAGTTAGACAAAATTATCTAGTCTATACCAAAATTCAGCTTTTCATGTGCTTTCTGAGGTCCAAAATTTTCACTTTTTCAAAAATGTTGCTTACATCTAGTTTGAAGAAAAAAACTTTAAAAAAATGAAAGAGAAACAAATTACAGCAAGAAGAAAGACAATAATCACATTCTTGTGCAGTAAGACTTTAGAAGTATTGAAGGAAAAGACTTTCTTCATTGACAAAAGTAAAATTGGAGGCTAAAGGCAACAAAATGATGATTTCATAGCGGTACTTTGAAGGCTGTGGACGTGACCTTTCTAGATGTCCTAGTTAGACAAAATGATCTAGTCTATACCAAAATTCAGCTTTTCATGTGCTTTCTCAGGTCCAAAATTTTCACTTTTTCAAAAATGTTGCTTAGATCTATTTTGAAGAGAAAGACTGAAAAAAAATGAAAGAGGAACAAATTACAGTAAGAAGAAAGACAATAATCACATTCTTGTGCAGTAAGACTTTAGAAGTATTGAAGGAAAAGGCTTTTTTCATTGAGAAAAGTAAAAATGGAGGCTAAAGACAACAAAATGATGATTTCATAGCGGTACTTTGAAGGCTGTGGACGTGACCTTTCTAAATGTTCTAGTTAGACAAAATAATCTAGTCTATACCAAAATTCAGCTTTTCATGTGCTTTCTGAGGTCCAAAATTTTCACTTTTTCAAAAATGTTGCTTACATCTATTTTGAAGAGAAAGACTAAAAAAAAATGAAAAGAAACAAATTACAATAAGAAGAAAGACAATAATCACATTCTTGTGCAGTAAGACTTTAGAAGTATTGAAGGAAAAGACTTTCTTCATTGACAAAAGTAAAAATGGAGGCTAAAGGCAACAAAATGATGATTTCATAGCGGTACTTTGAAGGCTGTGGACGTGACCTTTCTAGATATCCTAGTTAGACAAAATAATCTAGTCTATACCAAAATTCAGCTTTTCATGTGCTTTCTCAGGTCCAAAATTTTCACTTTTTCAAAAATGTTGCTTACATCTATTTTGAAGAGAAAGACCACAAAAAAAAAATGACTTTCTGAAAAAGAATGAAAAGGAACAAATTACAGTAAGAAGAAAGACAATAATCACATTCTTGTACAGTAAGACTTTAGAAGTATTGAAGGAAAAGACTTTCTTCATTGACAAAAGTAAAAATGGAGGCTAAAGGCGACAAAATGATGATTTCATAGCGGTACTTTGAAGTGGACGTGACCTTTCTAGATGTCCTAGTTAGACAAAATGATCTAGTCTATACCAAAATTCAGCTTTTCATGTGCTTTCTCAGGTCCAAAATTTTCACTTTTTCTAAAAATGTCGCTTACATCAATTTTGAAGAAAAAAGACAAAAAAAAATGAATGAGGATTATACAGAAGGAAGAAAGAGGACAATTACATTGTTGTGCAGGAAGACTTTAGAAGTATTGAAGGAAAAGGCTTTCTTCATTGACAAAAGTAAAATTGGAGGCTAAAGACAACAAAATGATGATTTCATAGCGGTACTTTGAAGGCTGTGGACGTGACCTTTCTAAATGTTCTAGTTAGACAAAATAATCTAGTCTATACCAAAATTCAGCTTTTCATGTGCTTTCTCAGGTCCAAAATTTTCACTTTTTCAAAAATGTTGCTTACATCTATTTTGAAGAGAAAGACTAAAAAAAAATGAAAAGAAACAAATTACAATAAGAAGAAAGACAATAATCACATTCTTGTGCAGTAAGACTTTAGAAGTAAGACTTTAGAAGTATTGAAGGAAAAGACTTTCTTCATTGACAAAAGTAAAAATGGAGGCTAAAGGCGACAAAATGATGATTTCATAGCGGTACTTTGAAGGCTGTGGACGTGACCTTTCTAGATGTCCTAGTTAGACAAAATGATCTAGTCTATACCAAAATTTAGCTTTTCATGTGCTTTGCTCTTTTGTACCATCATAACCATGATGACAACCACTTACAATCATCACCAGAGGCATCATCACTAACACACCCACACCCAACATCACAATCATCACCAGAGGCATCATCACAATCACACCCACATTTAACATCACAATCATTACCAGAGACATCATCACAATCAACACCCACATTCAACATCACAATCATCACCAAAGGCATCATCGCAATCACACCCACATTCAACATCACAATCATGACCAGAGACATCATCACAATCACACACACATTCCACATCACAATTCTTCACCAAGGCATCATCACAATCACACACACATTTAACATCACAATCATGACCAGAGACTTCATCACAATCACACCCACATTCAACATCACAATCATGACCAGAGACATCATCACAATCACACACACATTCCACATCACAAGTCTTCACCAAGGCATCATCACAATCACACACACATTTAACATCACAATCATGACCAGAGACATCATCACAATCACACACACATTTCACATCACAATCATGACCAGAGACATCATCACAATCACACACACATTCAACATCACAATTCTTCACCAAGGCATCATCACAATCATACCCACATTCAACACAACAATCATCACTGACCTCCAAGTGGGGCAAAAAACTTGGTACACTTCTCGATTTGTGCGTGTCATCCTTGCGCAGGGGCCATGCTAATCTTCTCTGTATCGTTCCAATTTTATCGGATGATCCCCGAAGGGAATCCAAGAGGTGCTTGCAAAATAGAGGACTGGGGATTGGAAAGCACATGGTCCACACTTCAATTTTACCAACTAAAACCTTGCAATTTGCCAACCTGCAGCCTTCCAAACCCAATAGTCAAAGACATCATGTTGACATTCATTCATCACCCTGCAACTTGTGCAAACATCTTCACCTGCTTCTATTATAGGAAATCCAAGTTGTTTTTGCAACTTCACTGCTGGGATGGAAGCTTAAATCCTGCATTGGCATATTGCCTCAGGATAGTGACTAAAGAGGATCTCTTTACACTGTGGCCTTGAGTTGGTGTGTCTCTGTGAGCAAACCCTGTAAGGTTACAAAAGCTTCCAGCAAGCAAGCAATGCTGGCACTTTTTCTTTCCAGGCCCTGGAAAAATATGGAAAACATGTGCCATGGCTTTTGTGGGGGCACCTTGTTGGAGCTTCAGGGCATGAGGTTTTCTCTCTGAAAATCTTTTCTCTGAAGTGGAATTTATTGCATGGGCAGGCAGTATCTTCTTCAACTGCCCCTTTCCTTTCTCTGGTTGCTGAAAGCACAAGGCTTTTCATGTTGCAAAGCATTGGGGGAATAGGCAAATCTGCCACATCATGACACAAACATGCACCCTACTGGAATCGAACCTTGGCCAATGTTGCAAAAAGGCCTGCTTTGCAGCAAGAGCCCAATGTGTACCTTGAGCCAAAATGGCTACGGTGCCAACCCATTGCCTTCAAAAGGTACACTCACTGACATCACCAGCAACATGTTGGGTCCAGACAATGAGTGCAGGCAGGGTTGACCACATTCATGTTACTGACATCCAGTCAAGCTCATTCCCCACTTGCATCACACCATAAATTTGTTGAGCCCACACAAAAAAAAATAAAGGCAGAGTTGAGCACATTCATGTTACCAGAGGTCACTGACACCCATTCAAGCTCATTCTCTCCCATCTGCATGCAGGGCTGAGTCTTGCCTGCTCTGTTGCCAGCCTGAGCCATCCCTCAGTCACTACCTGCCAGATTATCACAGATTACTCCATGATAGCCTTGCAGACTGCAAGCTAAAGGGAGATGAGCTATCCACATGGGTGTCAGGACATAGCAACAATAGTTGCACTCCATTGCCATGCCCAGATGTGACAGGGAGATGCATCCCCAGCACAAGTCTGTCAAGCTCTTTGCTGGAAGGGCATTTGGATATCATCTTTGTCTGCCTTTTTGCAAAGATGCTTTGGCCCCAGGCTTCTTCCACAACCCCCTATTGCAAACTTACCTGGCTAGTGTTGGGCGGAGATCCAGCAGCTCGCTCTCATAGGGTCGAGCAGTTCACTGCACTCTGAGGCCTGTAACGCCTTAGGAGTCTCCGATGGAGTCATCCATAGCAGAATTTCTTGAGAGGCAACTAGCTTGCGAGCTGTTGCCAACTGCCTACCATGAAAATATACTACATTACTACATGCCAAACACAACACAAACCTTGGACAATACACCTTGTTCAGCCTTGAGGGTGAAAACTTCTCAAATGGCACTGCCCTCTCCCAACCCTTCAGCCTTTCATCTCATACCTTCTCGGCCTTTTGGCTATGATCAAGTGTAGTATCTGTTCTTATCAGTGTGACAACTGATATGTCTCCAACTGGAGACTTGCTTGTCACATCAATTTTTGCTGGGGAAGTGTCTTCCTGAGCTTGCTTGGGGGCCTTCATGTGTTGCGCTGGCATGGCACTGAGCCAGTGGCAGCACACCCTATGGGGTAACTGCTGGATATATCTTTGTTACATGGGTGGCCTTGGAAACTCTTGCCACCAAACCTCCAGCCACCTCATTTCCCAGACCCCTTGTCCTAATGCTCTGGCTTCCAGCCCCATATCCATCACAGCGTTCACTTCATAGCGCACCAATCTTTCGCCTTTTACTAAAGGTTGCCGTGAATGGGACGCATCAATGTGACTTTCACAATTTTTGGGGAGCCTTGTGCTCCAACTGTACTACTTCCATACATACAAGTTCCATACAGCTAGGGCTACCCCATCCAACACATTGCAAGAATGCTGCAGGGAAACTTTCCCAGAGCTTGGCCAGTCCTTGCCACACTCCCCTCTCTTAATCCATCCTTGCGGAAGGGGCAATAGCGCTATCAGTGACGCTTAGCGGAGGTGCGCTGTTTGCTAGTTGAAAACTACTCCAATTCCCGTCAAGTTTGATCGTCAAGGTCATTCTTGCAATTTTTACGCGGGCCTCGGCCCAACAGATCTACTACTGCTCACAAATCTATGCACAAAAACCCTTGCCCTGCAACAACCAAACACATCTCCAAAAGTGATGCAAAAGGCTACCCACACAAAACATAAACATCTGTCCAACATTGCTGACAATGTTCATGTTAATACCTAAGGATTTATTGTTTTGAAGCAAACAATTTACATTCCAATTTCTCACTCTTTGGTTTCATGCCCCAAAAAATTGACAAACAACACACAAAGAGTTTTGCCCACATGTTTCCTTTTCCATATCTCTTTGTCAAAAGTTCTGACTTGACATTTCTTTGCTTTGCTTTTCCATTAGTTCACACCTTCTTTATGTTCCAATCCTTTTGTTTTCTTTCCCTTGTCACTAAATACATTCTTTTCTTCTCATTGCCTTCCTGCCACCAAGCAAAATCATAATGATGGCTTTCATACTTTTGCCAAGATTGTCGCCGACGGCCATATCCTTCTGAATACACCGGATCTCTTTCGACCTCCGAAGTTAAGCAGAAGAGAGCCCGCGTAGTACTGGCCTAGGGGACTGGCTGGGAAGTGCTTAGGGTGCTGTCGGCTTTGCTCTTTTGTACCATCATAACCATGATGACAACCACTTACAATCATCACCAGAGGCATCATCACTAACACACCCACACCCAACATCACAATCATCACCAGAGGCATCATCACAATCACACCCACATTTAACATCACAATCATTACCAGAGACATCATCACAATCAACACCCACATTCAACATCACAATCATCACCAAAGGCATCATCGCAATCACACCCACATTCAACATCACAATCATGACCAGAGACATCATCACAATCACACACACATTCCACATCACAATTCTTCACCAAGGCATCATCACAATCACACACACATTTAACATCACAATCATGACCAGAGACTTCATCACAATCACACCCACATTCAACATCACAATCATGACCAGAGACATCATCACAATCACACACACATTCCACATCACAAGTCTTCACCAAGGCATCATCACAATCACACACACATTTAACATCACAATCATGACCAGAGACATCATCACAATCACACACACATTTCACATCACAATCATGACCAGAGACATCATCACAATCACACACACATTCAACATCACAATTCTTCACCAAGGCATCATCACAATCATACCCACATTCAACACAACAATCATCACTGACCTCCAAGTGGGGCAAAAAACTTGGTACACTTCTCGATTTGTGCGTGTCATCCTTGCGCAGGGGCCATGCTAATCTTCTCTGTATCGTTCCAATTTTATCGGATGATCCCCGAAGGGAATCCAAGAGGTGCTTGCAAAATAGAGGACTGGGGATTGGAAAGCACATGGTCCACACTTCAATTTTACCAACTAAAACCTTGCAATTTGCCAACCTGCAGTTAGGTAGCCTTTTGCATCACTTTTGGAGATGTGTTTGGTTGTTGCAGGGCAAGGGTTTTTGTGCATAGATTTGTGAGCAGTAGTAGATCTGTTGGGCCGAGGCCCGCGTAAAAATTGCAAGAATGACCTTGACGATCAAACTTGACGGGAATTGGAGTAGTTTTCAACTAGCAAACAGCGCACCTCCGCTAAGCGTCACTGATAGCGCTATTGCCCCTTCCGCAAGGATGGATTAAGAGAGGGGAGTGTGGCAAGGACTGGCCAAGCTCTGGGAAAGTTTCCCTGCAGCATTCTTGCAATGTGTTGGATGGGGTAGTCCTAGCTGTATGGAACTTGTATGTATGGAAGTAGTACAGTTGGAGCACAAGGCTCCCCAAAAATTGTGAAAGTCACATTGATGCGTCCCATTCACGGCAACCTTTAGTAAAAGGCGAAAGATTGTAACTCGTGTTCAAAGTGCTTCGACATGGACTGCTTCGGTACATGCTTTACACATGCCCCAAAACTAATGTAACTCGTGTTCAAAGTGCTTCGGAATGAACTGCTTCGGTACCTACTTTGCACATGCCCAAACCTCTGATGTAAAGCTCTCTGCAAGCGTCCTTCCTTCATTGCTGGAAGCTTTTGTAACCTTACAGGGTTTGCTCACAGAGACACACCAACTCAAGGCCACAGTGTAAAGAGATCCTCTTTAGTCACTATCCTGAGGCAATATGCCAATGCAGGATTTAAGCTTCCATCCCAGCAGTGAAGTTGCAAAAACAACTTGGATTTCCTATAATAGAAGCAGGTGAAGATGTTTGCACAAGTTGCATCAATTTAGAAGAAAAAAGACCAAAAAAAAATTAATGAGGATTACTTACAGAAGCAAGAAAGAGGACCATTACATTCTTGTGCAGTAAGACTTTAGAAGTATTGAAGGAAAAGGATTCTTCATTGACAAAAGTAAAAATCGAGGCTAAAGGCGACAAAATGATGATTTCATAGCGGTACTTTGAAGGCTGTGGACGTGACCTTTCTAGATGTCCTAGTTAGACAAAATGATCTAGTCTATACCAAAATTTAGCTTTTCATGTGCTTTCTCAGGTCCAAAATTTTCACTTTTTCAAAAAATGTTGCTTACATCAAATTTGAAGAAAAAAACTTAAAAAAAAAAACAAATTACAGTAAAAGAAAAGACAATAATCACATTTTTGTGCAGTAAGACTTTAGAAGTATTGAAGGAAAAGGCTTTCTTCATTGACAAAAGTAAAATGGAGGCTAAAGGCGACAAAATGATGATTTCATAGCGATACTTTGAAGGCTGTGGACGTAACCTTTCTAGATGTCCTAGTTAGACAAAATTATCTAGTCTATACCAAAATTCAGCTTTTCATGTGCTTTCTGAGGTCCAAAATTTTCACTTTTTCAAAAATGTTGCTTACATCTAGTTTGAAGAAAAAAACTTTAAAAAAATGAAAGAGAAACAAATTACAGCAAGAAGAAAGACAATAATCACATTCTTGTGCAGTAAGACTTTAGAAGTATTGAAGGAAAAGACTTTCTTCATTGACAAAAGTAAAATTGGAGGCTAAAGGCAACAAAATGATGATTTCATAGCGGTACTTTGAAGGCTGTGGACGTGACCTTTCTAGATGTCCTAGTTAGACAAAATGATCTAGTCTATACCAAAATTCAGCTTTTCATGTGCTTTCTCAGGTCCAAAATTTTCACTTTTTCAAAAATGTTGCTTAGATCTATTTTGAAGAGAAAGACTGAAAAAAAATGAAAGAGGAACAAATTACAGTAAGAAGAAAGACAATAATCACATTCTTGTGCAGTAAGACTTTAGAAGTATTGAAGGAAAAGGCTTTTTTCATTGAGAAAAGTAAAAATGGAGGCTAAAGACAACAAAATGATGATTTCATAGCGGTACTTTGAAGGCTGTGGACGTGACCTTTCTAAATGTTCTAGTTAGACAAAATAATCTAGTCTATACCAAAATTCAGCTTTTCATGTGCTTTCTGAGGTCCAAAATTTTCACTTTTTCAAAAATGTTGCTTACATCTATTTTGAAGAGAAAGACTAAAAAAAAATGAAAAGAAACAAATTACAATAAGAAGAAAGACAATAATCACATTCTTGTGCAGTAAGACTTTAGAAGTATTGAAGGAAAAGACTTTCTTCATTGACAAAAGTAAAAATGGAGGCTAAAGGCAACAAAATGATGATTTCATAGCGGTACTTTGAAGGCTGTGGACGTGACCTTTCTAGATATCCTAGTTAGACAAAATAATCTAGTCTATACCAAAATTCAGCTTTTCATGTGCTTTCTCAGGTCCAAAATTTTCACTTTTTCAAAAATGTTGCTTACATCTATTTTGAAGAGAAAGACCAAAAAAAAAATGAAAAGGAACAAATTACAGTAAGAAGAAAGACAATAATCACATTCTTGTACAGTAAGACTTTAGAAGTATTGAAGGAAAAGACTTTCTTCATTGACAAAAGTAAAAATGGAGGCTAAAGGCGACAAAATGATGATTTCATAGCGGTACTTTGAAGGCTGTGGACGTGACCTTTCTAGATGTCCTAGTTAGACAAAATGATCTAGTCTATACCAAAATTCAGCTTTTCATGTGCTTTCTCAGGTCCAAAATTTTCACTTTTTCTAAAAATGTCGCTTACATCAATTTTGAAGAAAAAAGACAAAAAAAAATGAATGAGGATTACTTACAGAAGGAAGAAAGACAATAATCACATTTTTGTGCAGTAAGACTTTAGAAGTATTGAAGGAAAAGGCTTTCTTCATTGACAAAAGTAAAATTGGAGGCTAAAGGCAACAAAATGATGATTTCATAGCGGTACTTTGAAGGCTGTGGACGTGACCTTTCTAGATGTCCTAGTTAGACAAAATAATCTAGTCTATACCAAAATTCAGCTTTTCATGTGCTTTCTCAGGTCCAAAATTTTCACTTTTTCAAAAATGTTGCTTACATCTATTTTGAAGAGAAAGACTAAAAAAAAATGAAAAGAAACAAATTACAATAAGAAGAAAGACAATAATCACATTCTTGTGCAGTAAGACTTTAGAAGTATTGAAGGAAAAGACTTTCTTCATTGACAAAAGTAAAAATGGAGGCTAAAGGCGACAAAATGATGATTTCATAGCGGTACTTTGAAGGCTGTGGACGTGACCTTTCTAGATGTCCTAGTTAGACAAAATGATCTAGTCTATACCAAAACAGCTTTTCATGTGCTTTCTCAGGTCCAAAATTTTCACTTTTTCAAAAATGTTGCTTACATCTATTTTGAAGAAGAAAAACTGAAAAAAAATGAAAGAGGAACAAATTACAGTAAGAAGAAAGACAATAATCACATTCTTGTGCAGTAAGACTTTAGAAGTATTGAAGGAAAAGGCTTTCTTCATTGACAAAAGTAAAAATGGAGGCTAAAGACAACAAAATGATGATTTCATAGCGGTACTTTGAAGGCTGTGGACGTGACCTTTCTAAATGTCCTAGTTAGACAAAATGATCTAGTCTATACCAAAATTCAGCTTTTCATGTGCTTTCTGAGGTCCAAAATTTTCACTTTTTCAAAAATGTTGCTTACATCTATTTTGAAGAGAAAGACTAAAAAAAAATGAAAGAGAAACAAATTACAATAAGAAGAAAGACAATAATCACATTCTTCATTGCAGTAAGACTTAGCGGAGAAGTAGACAAAATGATCTAGTCTATACCAAAATTCAGCTTTTCATGTGCTTTCTCAGGTCCAAAATTTTCACTTTTTCAAAAATGTTGCTTAGATCTATTTTGAAGAGAAAGACTGAAAAAAAATGAAAGAGGAACAAATTACAGTAAGAAGAAAGACAATAATCACATTCTTGAAGGAAAAGAGCTTTCTTCATTGACAAAAGTAAAAATGGAGGCTAAAGGCAACAAAATGATGATTTCATAGCGGTACTTTGAAGGCTGTGGACGTGACCTTTCTAGATATGTTCTAGTTAGACAAAATAATCTAGTCTATACCAAAATTCAGCTTTTCATGTGCTTTCTGAGGTCCAAAATTTTCACTTTTTCAAAAATGTTGCTTACATCTATTTTGAAGAGAAAGACCAAAAAAAAATGAAAAGGAACAAATTACAATAAGAAGAAAGACAATAATCACATTCTTGTGCAGTAAGACTTTAGAAGTATTGAAGGAAAAGACTTTCTTCATTGACAAAAGTAAAAATGGAGGCTAAAGGCAACAAAATGATGATTTCATAGCGGTACTTTGAAGGCTGGACGTGACCTTTCTAGGCGACAATTCAGCTTTTCATGTGCTTTCTGATTTTGATTTCATAGCGGTACTTTCACTTTTTCAAAAATGTTGCTTACATCTATTTTGAAGAGAAAGTGACCTTTCTAGATGTCCTAGTTAGACAAAATGATCTAGTCTATACCAAAATTGGACAGCTTTTCATGTGCTTTCTCAGGTCCAAAATTTTCACTTTTTCTAAAAATGTCGCTTACATCAATTTTGAAGAAAAAAGACAAAAAAAAATGAATGAGGATTACTTACAGAAGGAAGAAAGAGGACAATTACATTGTTGTGCAGGAAGACTTTAGAAGTATTGAAGGAAAAGGCTTTCTTCATTGACAAAAGTAAAATTGGAGGCTAAAGACAACAAAATGATGATTTCATAGCGGTACTTTGAAGGCTGTGAACGTGACCTTTCTAGATGTCCTAGTTAGACAAAATAATCAGGTCCAAAATTTTCACTTTTTCAAAAATAAGGCTGTAGTCTATACCAAAATTCAGCTTTTCATGTGCTTTCTCAGGTCCAAAATTTTCACTTTTTCAAAAATGTTGCTTACATCTATTTTGAAGAGAAAGACTAAAAAAAAATGAAAAGAAACAAATTACAATAAGAAGAAAGACAATAATCACATTCTTGTGCAGTAAGACTTTAGAAGTATTGAAGGAAAAGACTTTCTTCATTGACAAAAGTAAAAATGGAGGCTAAAGGCGACAAAATGATGATTTCATAGCGGTACTTTGAAGGCTGTGGACGTGACCTTTCTAGATGTCCTAGTTAGACAAAATGATCTAGTCTATACCAAAATTTAGCTTTTCATGTGCTTTGCTCTTTTGTACCATCATAACCATGATGACAACCACTTACAATCATCACCAGAGGCATCATCACTAACACACCCACACCCAACATCACAATCATCACCAGAGGCATCATCACAATCACACCCACATTTAACATCACAATCATTACCAGAGACATCATCACAATCAACACCCACATTCAACATCACAATCATCACCAAAGGCATCATCGCAATCACACCCACATTCAACATCACAATCATGACCAGAGACATCATCACAATCACACACACATTCCACATCACAATTCTTCACCAAGGCATCATCACAATCACACACACATTTAACATCACAATCATGACCAGAGACTTCATCACAATCACACCCACATTCAACATCACAATCATGACCAGAGACATCATCACAATCACACACACATTCCACATCACAAGTCTTCACCAAGGCATCATCACAATCACACACACATTTAACATCACAATCATGACCAGAGACATCATCACAATCACACACACATTTCACATCACAATCATGACCAGAGACATCATCACAATCACACACACATTCAACATCACAATTCTTCACCAAGGCATCATCACAATCATACCCACATTCAACACAACAATCATCACTGACCTCCAAGTGGGGCAAAAAACTTGGTACACTTCTCGATTTGTGCGTGTCATCCTTGCGCAGGGGCCATGCTAATCTTCTCTGTATCGTTCCAATTTTATCGGATGATCCCCGAAGGGAATCCAAGAGGTGCTTGCAAAATAGAGGACTGGGGATTGGAAAGCACATGGTCCACACTTCAATTTTACCAACTAAAACCTTGCAATTTGCCAACCTGCAGCCTTCCAAACCCAATAGTCAAAGACATCATGTTGACATTCATTCATCACCCTGCAACTTGTGCAAACATCTTCACCTGCTTCTATTATAGGAAATCCAAGTTGTTTTTGCAACTTCACTGCTGGGATGGAAGCTTAAATCCTGCATTGGCATATTGCCTCAGGATAGTGACTAAAGAGGATCTCTTTACACTGTGGCCTTGAGTTGGTGTGTCTCTGTGAGCAAACCCTGTAAGGTTACAAAAGCTTCCAGCAAGCAAGCAATGCTGGCACTTTTTCTTTCCAGGCCCTGGAAAAATATGGAAAACATGTGCCATGGCTTTTGTGGGGGCACCTTGTTGGAGCTTCAGGGCATGAGGTTTTCTCTCTGAAAATCTTTTCTCTGAAGTGGAATTTATTGCATGGGCAGGCAGTATCTTCTTCAACTGCCCCTTTCCTTTCTCTGGTTGCTGAAAGCACAAGGCTTTTCATGTTGCAAAGCATTGGGGGAATAGGCAAATCTGCCACATCATGACACAAACATGCACCCTACTGGAATCGAACCTTGGCCAATGTTGCAAAAAGGCCTGCTTTGCAGCAAGAGCCCAATGTGTACCTTGAGCCAAAATGGCTACGGTGCCAACCCATTGCCTTCAAAAGGTACACTCACTGACATCACCAGCAACATGTTGGGTCCAGACAATGAGTGCAGGCAGGGTTGACCACATTCATGTTACTGACATCCAGTCAAGCTCATTCCCCACTTGCATCACACCATAAATTTGTTGAGCCCACACAAAAAAAAATAAAGGCAGAGTTGAGCACATTCATGTTACCAGAGGTCACTGACACCCATTCAAGCTCATTCTCTCCCATCTGCATGCAGGGCTGAGTCTTGCCTGCTCTGTTGCCAGCCTGAGCCATCCCTCAGTCACTACCTGCCAGATTATCACAGATTACTCCATGATAGCCTTGCAGACTGCAAGCTAAAGGGAGATGAGCTATCCACATGGGTGTCAGGACATAGCAACAATAGTTGCACTCCATTGCCATGCCCAGATGTGACAGGGAGATGCATCCCCAGCACAAGTCTGTCAAGCTCTTTGCTGGAAGGGCATTTGGATATCATCTTTGTCTGCCTTTTTGCAAAGATGCTTTGGCCCCAGGCTTCTTCCACAACCCCCTATTGCAAACTTACCTGGCTAGTGTTGGGCGGAGATCCAGCAGCTCGCTCTCATAGGGTCGAGCAGTTCACTGCACTCTGAGGCCTGTAACGCCTTAGGAGTCTCCGATGGAGTCATCCATAGCAGAATTTCTTGAGAGGCAACTAGCTTGCGAGCTGTTGCCAACTGCCTACCATGAAAATATACTACATTACTACATGCCAAACACAACACAAACCTTGGACAATACACCTTGTTCAGCCTTGAGGGTGAAAACTTCTCAAATGGCACTGCCCTCTCCCAACCCTTCAGCCTTTCATCTCATACCTTCTCGGCCTTTTGGCTATGATCAAGTGTAGTATCTGTTCTTATCAGTGTGACAACTGATATGTCTCCAACTGGAGACTTGCTTGTCACATCAATTTTTGCTGGGGAAGTGTCTTCCTGAGCTTGCTTGGGGGCCTTCATGTGTTGCGCTGGCATGGCACTGAGCCAGTGGCAGCACACCCTATGGGGTAACTGCTGGATATATCTTTGTTACATGGGTGGCCTTGGAAACTCTTGCCACCAAACCTCCAGCCACCTCATTTCCCAGACCCCTTGTCCTAATGCTCTGGCTTCCAGCCCCATATCCATCACAGCGTTCACTTCATAGCGCACCAATCTTTCGCCTTTTACTAAAGGTTGCCGTGAATGGGACGCATCAATGTGACTTTCACAATTTTTGGGGAGCCTTGTGCTCCAACTGTACTACTTCCAT
>CBDDPX010000005.1:0-13030 GCA_965232455.1 Woeseiaceae bacterium
CAGATTGTCATCTGCATCTGCATCTTCTGATTCATTGTCCTTTTCCTTGTCCTTGTCCTTTTCCTTGTTCTTTTCCTCTTCCTCTTCCTCTTCCTCTTCCTCTTCATCTTCATCTTCCTCTTCCTTCTCCTTTTCTTTTTCTTCTTCCTCTTCATCTTCATCTTCTTCAACATCTTTATCTTCCTCTTCCTCTGCATCTTCATTTTCTTCTTCCTCTTCTTTTTGCCCTTCCTCTTCCCCTTCATCTATATCTTCCTCTTCCTATTCCCCTTTCTCTTCCTGTTCCCCTTCATCTTTATCTTTATCTTCATCTTCCTCTGCCTTCTCCTTTTCCTTTTCTCCTTCCTCTTCATCTTCCTCTGCCTCTGCATCTTCATTTTCTTCTTCTTCATTTCAACAAAAAATGCTTTGCCCCAGCATTGAAAAAATGGCCTGCCCCAACATGAAATACAAATGCCCTGCTCCAAATTAAATTAAAAATGCCCTGCTCCAAATTAAAATAAAAATGCCCTGCTCCAAATTAAATTAAAAATGCCCTGCTCCAAATTAAAATAAAAATGTCTTGCCCCAACATAAAATAAAAATGCCCTGCCCCAACATAAAATAAAAGTGCACCTGCCCTAACATAAAATCAAAAGGCCCCTGCCCCAACATAAAATAAAAATGCCCTGCTCCAACATCAAATAAAAGTGTACCTGCCCCAACATAAAATAGAAATGCCCTGCTCCAAATTAAATTAAAAATGCCCTGCTCCAAATTCAAATAAAAATATCTTGCCCCAACAAAAAATAAAAATGCCCTGCCCCAACACAAAATAAAAATACCCCTGTTCCAACGTACAATAAAAGTGCACCTGCCCTAACATAAAACTAAAATTCCCTGCTTCAAGATAAAATAAAATGCCTTGCCCCAACATAAAATAAAAGTGCACCTACCCCAACATAAAAACTAGAATGCCCTGCCTCAACATAAAATGAAAATGTCCTACCCCAACATAAAATAAAAATGCCCTGCCCTAAGATAAAATAAAAATGGCCTTGCCCCAACATAAAATACAAAGGCCTTTGCCCCAAGATAAAATAAAAGTGCCCCAGCCCCAACATAAAATAAAAAGGCCCTATCCCAACATAAAATAGAAATGCCCTGCTCCAACATAAAGTCAAGAATGCCCTGCCTCAACATAAAATGAAAATGTCCTACCCCAACATAAAATAAAAATGCCAAAATAAAAATGGCCCTGCCCCAACATAAAATAAAAAGGCCTTGCCCCAAGATAAAATAAAAATGCCCTGCTCCAATATAAAATGAAAATCTCTTACCCCAACATAAAATAAAAATGCCCTGCCCCAAGATAAAATAAAAATGGCCCTGTCCCAACATAAAATAAAAATGCCTTGCTTCAACAAAAAATAAAAAGGCCCTATCCCAACATAAAATAGAAATGCCCTGCTCCAACATAAAGTCAAAATGGCCTGTTCCAACATAAAATAAAAATGCCCTGCCCCAACATAAAATAAAAATGCCCTGCCCCATTAAAAAATAAAAATGCCCTGCTCCAACATAAAATAAAAAGGCCTTGCCCCAAGATAAAATAAAAATGCCCTGCTCCAACATAAAATAAAAATGCCCTGCCCCAACATAAAATAAAAATGCCCTGCTCCAGCATAAAATAAAAATGCCCTGCTCCAACAAAAAATAAAAATGCCTTGCCCCAACAAAAAATAAAAATGCCCTGCCCCAACACAAAATTCAAATACTTGTGTTCCAGCATAATGAATGTGTCAGTTTCTTGTCAACTTCCCAAAATGTCAATTGTCTTTATTTCTCAAATTCTATGTTTTGCAATTTGTCACAATTTATTTTTTGTCGGCTTCTCCATTCGACAGTTTGTTTGTTTGTTTGTTTCTTTCTTTCTTTCTTTGTTGTTTTTCAATATGTCAACTTGTTGACTAATCAGTGTGTCACTTTGCCATTTTGTCATTTTGTCAGTCTGCCAACTTGTCAGTTTTTTAATTTGGGCATTTGTCATTTGTCTATGTTTTGCAATTTGTCACATAATTTTTCTTTAGTCAGCTTCTAGGTTTGACAGTTTGTTTGTTTGTTTCTTTTTTGTTTTTCAGTTTGTCAAATTGTTGACTTAAGAGTTCCTCATTTTTGCCACTTTTTCACTTTGTTTGTTTGCCAACTTGTCCGTTTTTTCATTGTCACTTGTCTCTTTGTCCAGCCCTCGACTTGTAAGTTTCTCGCTTCCTCAATTTTTCAATATATCAGTTCATTCAGTTTGCCAGTTGGGGGCCAGTCAATTTGGATGTGAGTTTCTGGGTTGTTGGTTTGTGGGAAGGTCAACTTCTCAAATTGTGAGTTTGTGAGTTGGTCACTTTGTAAGTTTGTCAGCTTGTCAGTTTTTAAGGTTTTCATTTGTTCAATTTGTAAGTTTTTCTTGTTTTCAATTGGCCAACTTGTAAGTTTGCTTATTTTTTACTTGGCCAATTGATAAGTTTGTCGTTTTTGAATTTGTCATTTTGTCAATAAATTTACTTGTCAATTTGATAGTTTTTCAGTTATTTGTCAGTTTGTGAGTTGTAAGTTTGTCAATTTGTCAAGTTGTGACTTTGTCAATTTCTTGAGTTTGTTCCTTTCTTTCTTTGTTTGTTTTGTCCATTTGCATTTGCTTGCTTTGCCTGCTCCTTTAGATCTGAACATTTTGCCTTGCCTGTTTCTCGACCTTTTGAAGTGTTTGTTTGTTTTCTTTTGAACTTGTTGCTGTTTTTGTTTGGTTTTTTTTTGCTTCGAAAACAAAAAGCGGTCCATTGGACCAAATTTGTTTTCTTTTTTGCAGCTGCTTGCTGTGGCCCTGGCATGATAATCCTTGAAACAACTGCCACACAATGGGTGGAAAAACTTAGGACGTTCAGCCTGTCTCTCATAACGAGTTGAAATGCTTCGGCCACATGCGAAAAGAGACCCAGACTCATCCAGAGTCTTGTGAATGCACCTCGAACTCAAATGCCGGAAATAAACAAAGCCATCTGGGATATCATTTGGTTGCCACCTGCCCCCAACATCCTCAACAGCCTTCTCCTCTTCGAAAAGATCGGCATCATCTTCATCTTCCGAGCCCACACTCGAGATTTCAGAGACCTCGTCTGACAGACCATCGTGCCTTGAAAGAAAAAGTCCTGAGCGAGTGGCATCAGGGCTAAATTTTCCCTCCCAACATCTTTGACTTCAAAGCCTTTCTCCTCCCAACATCTTTGACTTCAGAGCCTTTTCCCTCCCAACATCTTTGACTTCAAAGCCTTTTCCCTCCCAACATCTTTGACTTCAAAGCCTTTTCCCTCCAAACATCTTTGACTTCAGGAGGATGTTTGAATGGGTGGCTTTTGTTTTGGGAAATGCATTTTCTCCCATTTTCTCCATGGACTTTTGTTATGGGAAATGCATCTCCTCCCATTTTCTCCATGGACTTTTGTTATGGGAAATGCATCTCCTCCCATTTTCTCCATGGACTTTTGTTATGGGAAATGCATCTCCTCCCATTTTCTCCATGGGCTCTTTGTTATGGGAAATGCATCCCCTCCCATTTTCTCCATGGACTTTTGTTATGGGAAATGCATCTTCTCCCATTTTCTCCATGGGCTCTTTGTGATGTGGCGCAACAACAACAACAACAACAACAGCAAACAGCAAACAGCAAACAGCAAACAGCAACCACAACAACATCAACAACAACAACAACAACAACAACAACAGCAACAGCAACAGCAACAGCAACAACAACAACAACATCCACAACAAAAACATCATCATCAACAACAACAACAACATCAACAACAACAACAACAACAATGTGGAGTGTTTTGGACCTACACATGCCTACTGTTAATGTTTTGAAAGCCAAAAGGATGTAAAATAACACAAGTTCATGTCACACATTGAGCCCTTGAGGACTGGAATAACAAAAGTCCATGTCACACATTGAGCCCTTGAAGACTGGAATAACAAAAGTTCATGTCACACACTGGAATAACAAAAGTCCATGTCACACATTGAGCCCTTGAAGGCTGGAATAACAAAAGTCCATGTCACACATTGAGCCCTTGAAGACTGGAAAAACAAAAGTTCATGTCACACATTGAGCCCTTGAAGACTTGAATAACAAAAGTTCATGTCACGCACTGGAATAACAAAAGTCCATGTCACACATTGAGCCCTTGAAGACTGGAATAACAAAAGTCCATGTCACACATTGAGCCCTTGAAGACTGGAATAACAAAAGTTCATGTCACACATTGAGCCCTTGAAGACTGGAAAAACAAAAGTTCATGTCACACATTGAGCCCTTGAAGACTTGAATAACAAAAGGTCATGTCACACACTGGAATAACAAAAGTTCATGTCACACATTGAGCCCTTGAAGACTGGAATAACAAAAGTCCATGTCACACATTGAGCCCTTGAAGGCTGGAATAACAAAAGTCCATGTCACACATTGAGCCCTTGAAGACTGGAATAACAAAAGTCCATGTCACACATTGAGCCCTTGAAGACTTGAATAACAAAAGTTCATGTCACACACTGGAATAACAAAAGTCCATGTCACACATTGAGCCCTTGAAGACTGGAATAACAAAAGTCCATGTCACACATTTTCTCCTCGTTCTTCTTTGTTATGTGAAATACATCGTCTCCCATTTTCTCCATGGACTTTTGTTATGTGAAATGCATCTTCTCCCATTTTCTCCATGGGCTTTTGTTATGTGGAATACATCTTCTCCCATTTTCTCCATGGGCTCTTTGTTATGTGGAATGCATCTTCTCCCATTTTCTCCATGGGCTTTTTTGTGAGGAATACATCTTCTGCCATTTTCTCCATGGGCTCTTTGTTGTGTGGAATGCATCTTCTCCCATTTTCTCCATGGGCTGTTTGTTGTGTGGAATACATCTTCTGCCATTTTCTCCATGGGCTGTTTGTTATGTGGAATGCGTCTTCTCCCATTTTCTCCATGTGCTCTTTGTGATGTGGAATGCATTTTCTCCCATTTTCTCCATGGGCTGTTTGTTGTGTGGAATGCATCTTCTGCCATTTTCTCCATGGGCTCTTTGTTGTGTGAAATGCATCTTCTTACATTTTCTCCTCTTTCTTCTTTGTTATGTGAAATACATCGTCTCCCATTTTCTCCATGGACTTTTGTTATGTGAAATGAATCTTCTCCCATTTTCTCCATTGGCTTTTGTTATGTGGAATACATCTTCTCCCATTTTCTCCATGGGCTCTTTGTTATGTGGAATGCATCTTCTCCCATTTTCTCCATGGGCTCTTTGTTATGTGGAATGCATCTTCTCCCATTTTCTCCATGGGCTGTTTGTTATGTGGAATGCATCTTCTCCCATTTTCTCCATGGGCTCTTTGTTGTGTGGAATGCATCTTCTCCCATTTTCTCCATGGGCTGTTTGTTGTGTGGAATGCATTTTCTCCCATTTTCTCCATGGGCTGTTTGTTGTGTGGAATGCATCTTCTGCCATTTTCTCCATGGGCTGTTTGTTATGTGGAATGCATCTTCTCCCATTTTCTCCATGGGCTTTTGCTATGTGGAATGCATCTTCTCTCATTTTCTCCATGGGCTGTTTGTTATGTGGAATGCATCTTCTCCTATTTTCTCCATGGGCTGTTTGTTATGTGGAGTGCATCTTCTGCCATTTTCTCCATGGGCTGTTTGTTATGTGGAATGCATCTTCTCCCATTTCCCCCATGGACTTTTGTTATGTGGAATGCATCTTCTCCCATTTTCTCCATAGAGTTTTCTTATCTCAATGCATTTTTTCCATAGACTTTTGTTATTTCAATGCATTTTCTCCATGGACTTTTGTTATCTCAATGCATTTTCTCCATGGACTCTTGTTATCTCAATGCATTTTCGCTATGGAATTTTGTTATCTCAATGCATTTTCCCCATGGACATTGATTATCTCAATGCATGTTTCTTCACCTTCATATTCCTCTTTCTCTTCATCTTCCTCTTCATCTTCCTCTGCATCTTCATCTTTATTTTCTTCTTCCTCTCCTTTTTGCCCTCCCTCTTCCTCTTCCCCTTCATCTGCATCATTTTCTTCTTCTTCATCTGCATTTGCATCTTCATTGTCATCTGCATCTTCTTATTCTTTTTCCCTTTCATCTTCATTAAAATCTTCCTTTTCCTCTTCCTTTTCCTCTTCATCTTCCTCTTCACCTGCATCCTAATCTTTTTTCTCCATCTTCTTCTTGATCCTCTCCTCCATCTTCCTTTTCACCTTCATCTTCATCTTCATCTTTTTCTTCATGTTCACCTCCCTCTTTATCTGTATTTTCTTCTTTCCCTTTTTTTTGCCCTTCCTCTTCCTCTTCCCCTTAATCTGCATCTTTTTTTCTTGTTCTTCTTCTTCTTCATCTGCCTCTTCCTCTTCATTGTCATCTGCATCTTCCTATTCTTTTTCCTTTCATCTTCATTAAGATCTTCATTTTCCTCTTCCTCTGCATCTTCCTAGCTCTTCACCTGCATCTTAATCTTTTCTCTTCATCTTCTTCTTGATCCTCTCCTCCATCTTCCTTTTCACCTTCATCTTCATCTTCATCTTCCTCTTCATGCTCATCTTCCTCTTCATCTTTATTTCTTCTTCCCCTTCTTTTTGCCCTTCCTCTTCCTCTTCCTCTTTATCTGCATCATTTTCTTCTTCTTCATCTGCATCTTCCTCTTCATTGTCATCTGCATCTTCCTATTCTTTTTTCCTTTCATCTTCATTAAGATCTTTATTTGTCTCTTCCTCTTCATCTCCCTCTTCACCTGCATCCTAATCTTTTTTCTCCATCTTCTTCTTGATCCTCTCCTCCATCTTCCTTTTCACCTTCATCTCCCTCTTTGGGCTTTTGTAATCTCAATTCATTTTCTCCATGGACTTTTGTTATCTCAATGCAAATTTCTTCACCTTCACCTTCCTCTTCCTCTTCCTCTCCCCCTTCACCTTCCCCTTCATCTTCATCTTCCTCTTCATCTTTATTTTCTTCTTCCTCTCCTTTTTGCTCTCCCTCTGCCTCTTCCCCTTCATCTGCATCATTTTCTTCTTCTTCTTCTTCATCTGCATTTGCATCTTCATTGTCATCTGCATCTTCTTATTCTTTTTCCCTTTCATCTTCATTAAAATCTTCCTTTTCCTCTGCCTTTTCCTCTTCATCTTCCTCTTCACCTGCATCTTAATCTTTTTTCTTCATCTTCTTCTTGATCCTCTCCTCCATCTTCCTTTTCACCTTCATCTTCATATTCATCTTCCTCTTCATGTTCATCTTCCTCTTTATCTGTATTTTCTTCTTTCCCTTCTTTTTGCCCTTCCTCTTCCTCTTCCCCTTTATCTGCATCTTTTTTTCTTGTTCTTCTTCTTCTTCTTCTTCATCTGCATCTTCCTCTTCATTGTCATCTGCATCTTCCTAATCTTTTTTCCTTTCATCTTCATTGAGATCTTCATTTTCCTCTTCCTCTGCATCTTCCTAGCTCTTCACCTGCATCTTAATCTTTTCTCTTCATCTTCTTCTTGATGCTCTCCTCCATCTTCCTTTTCACCTTCATCTTCATCTTCCTCTTTCTCTTCATTTTCCTCTTCATCTTTGTTTTCTTCTTCCTCTTCTTTTTGCCCTTCCTCTTCCTCTTCCTCTTCATCTGCATCATTTTCTTCTTCTTCATCTGCATCTTCATCTTCATTGTCATCTTCATTGTCATCTGCATCTTCTTCTTCCTTTTCATCTTCATTAAGATCTCTATTTTCTTCTTCCTTTTTCTCTTAATCTTTATCTTCAACTTCATTTTTTCTTCATCTTCATTGTCCTCTGCAACTGCGTCTGCATCTTCCTCTTCCTCTTCCACTTTCTCTTCCTGTTCCCCTTTCTCTTCATCTTCCTTTTCATCTTCCTCTTCATCTTTATCTTCATCTCCCTCTTCGTCTTCATTTTCTTCTTCCCCTTCCCCTTCCCCTTCCTGTTCATCTGCATCTTTTTCTTCTTCTTTATTTTCCTCTTCTTCTTCATCCCCATTGTCATCTGCATCTGCATCTTCTGATGCCTTTTCATTTTCCTTGTCCTTTTCCTTTTCCTTTTCTTTTTCCTTTCCCTTTTCCTTTTCCTTTTCCTTTTCCTTTTCCTTTCCCTTTTCCTTTTCCTTTTCCATTTCCTTTTCCTGTTCTTTTTCCTTGTCCTTTTCCTTTCCCTTTTCCTTTTCCTTTCCCTTTTCCTTTTCCTTTTCCATGTCCTTTTCCTGTTCTTTTTCCTTGTCCTTTTCCTTTTCCTTTTCCTTTTGCTTTTCCTTTTCCTTGTCCTTGTCCTTGTCCTTGTCCTTGTCCTTTTCTTCTTCCTCTTCCTTGTCCTTTTCTTCTTCCTCTTCCTCTTCATCTTCCTCTTCCTTCTCCTTTTCCTTTTCTTCTTCCTCTTCATCTTTATCTTCTTCAACATCTTTATCTTCCTCTTCCTCTGCATCTTCATTTTCTTCTTCCTCTTCTTTTTGCCCTTCCTCTCCCCCTTCATCTATATCTTCCTCTTCCTATTCCCCTTTGTCTTCCTGTTCCCCTTCCTCTGCATCTTCATTTTCTTCTTCCTCTTCTTTTTGCCCTTCCTCTCCCCCTTCATCTATATCTTCCTCTTCCTATTCCCCTTTGTCTTCCTGTTCCCCTTCCTCTTCATCTTCATTTTCCTCTTCATCTTTATCTTTATCTTGATCTTCTTCTGCCTTCTCCTTTTCCTTTTCTTCTTCCTCTTCATCTTCCTCTTCCTCTCATCTTCATTTTCTTCTTCTTGCCTTGCTTCTTCCTCTTCCCCTTCATCTGCATCTTTTTCTTCTTCTTCTTCTTCTTCTTCCTCTTTCTCTTCCTCTTCCTCTCTTCCTTTCTTCCTCTTCCTCTCTTCCTCTTCCTCTCTTCCTCTTCCTCTCTTCCTCTTCCTCTCTTCCTCTTCCTCTTCATTGTCACCTGCATCTGCATCTTCTTATTCATCTTTATCCTTCCCTTCTTGTCGCTTTCTTCAATTTCAAACAAAAAATGCTTTGCCCCAGCATTGAAAAAATGGCCTGCCCCAACATTTTTTTCAAAATTGCACCCACGTTTGTTATGTGGAATGCATCTTCTCTCATTTTCTCCATAGGCTTTTGTTATGTGGAATGCATCTTCTCCCATTTTCTCCATGGACTTTTGTTATGTGGAATGCATCTTCTCCCATTTTCTCCATGGACTTTTGTTATGTGGAATGCATCTTCTTCCATTTTCTCCATGGTCTTTTGCTATGTGGAATGCATCTTATCCCATTTTCTCTGTAGGCTTTTGTTTTGTGGAATGCATCTTCTCCCATTTCCTCCATGGACTTTTGTTATGTGGAATGCATCTTCTCCCATTTTCTCATAGACTTTTCTTATCTCAATGCATTTTTTCCATGGACTTTTGTTCTTTCAATGCATTTTCTCCATGCCTCTTGTTATCTCAATTCATTTTCTCCATGGACTTTTGTTATCTCAATGCATTTTCTCCATGGACTTTTGTTATTTCAATGCATTTGCTCCATGGACTTCTGTTATCTCAATGCGTGTTCCTTCACCTTCCTCTTCCTCTTCTTCTTCCTCTTCCTCCTCCATCTTCCTTTTCACCTTCATCTTCATCTTCCTGCTCATCTGCATCTTCCTCTTTCTCTTCCTCTTCCTCTTCATCTTTGTTTTCTTCTTCCTCTTCTTTTTGCCCTTCCTCTTCCTCTTCCCCTTCATCTGCATCATTTTCTTCTTCTTCATCTGCATCTTCATCTTCATTGTCATCTTCATTGCCATCTGCATCTTCTTATTCTTCTTCCTTTTCATCTTCATTAAGATCTACATTTTCCTCTTCCTCTTCCTTTTCCACTTTCTCTTCCTCTTCCTCTTCATCTTTGTTTTCTTCTTCCTCTTCTTTTTGCCCTTCCTCTTCCTCTTCCCCTTCATCTGCATCAGTTTCTTCTTCTTCATCTGCATCTTCATCTTCATTGTCATCTTCATTGTCATCTGCATCTTCTTATTCTTCCTCCTTTTTATCTTCATTAAGATCTACATTTTCCTCTTCCTCTTCCTTTTCCTCTTTCTCTTCATTTTCCTCTTCATCTTTGTTGTCTTCTTCCTCTTCTTTTTGCCCTTCCTCTTCCTCTTCCCCTTCATCTGCATCATTTTCTTCTTCTTCATCTGCATCTTCATCTTCATTGTCATCTTCCTCTTCACTGTCATCTGCATCTTCCTGTTCTTTTTCCCTTTCATCTTCATCAAGATCTTCATCTTTTTCTTCCTCTTCATCTTGCTCTTCACCTGCATCTTAATCTTTTCTCTTCATCTTTTTCTTGATCCTCTCCTCCATCTTCCTTTTCATCTTCATCTTCATCTTCATCTTCCTGTTCATCTTCATCTTCCTCTTTCTTTTCCTCTTCCTCTTCATCTTTGTTTTCTTCTTCCTCTTCTTTTTGCCCTTCCTCTTCCTCTTCCCCTTCATCTGCATCATTTTCTTCTTCTGCATCTGCATCTTCATCTTCATTGTCATCTGCATCTTCTTATTCTTCTTCCTTTTCATCTTCATTAAGATCTTTATTTTCTTCTTCCTTTTTCTCTTAATCTTTTTCTTCAACTTCATTTCGTCTTCATCTTCATTGTCATCTGCAACTGCATCTGCATCTTCCTCTTCCTCTTCCCCTTTCTCTTCCTGTTCCCCTTTCTCTTCATCTTCCTTTTCATCTTCCTCTTCATCTTTATCTTCATCTCCCTCTTCATCTTCATTTTCTTCTTCCCCTTCCCCTTCCTGTTCATCTGCATCTTTTTCTTCTTCTTTATTTTCTTCTTCTTCATCCCCATTGTCATCTGCATCTGCATCTTCTTCTTCTTCTTCATCTTTCTCTTCCTCTTCCTTTTCATCCACATTGTCATCTGCATCTGCATCTTCTGATTCATTTTACTTTTTTTTGTCCTTGTCCTTTTCCTTGTTCTTTTCCTTTTCCTCTTCCTCTTCCTCTTCATCTTCCTCTTCCTTCTCCTTTTCCTTTTCTTCTTCCTCTTCATCTTTATCTTCTTCAACATCTTTATCTTCCTCTTCCTCTGCATCTTCATTTTCTTCTTCCTCTTCTTTTTGCCCTTACTCTTCCCCTTCATCTATATCTTCTTCTTCTTTTTCCCCTTTCTCTTCCTGTTCCCCTTCCTCTTCATCTTCATCTTCCTTTTCATCTTTATCTTGATCTTCATCTTCTTCTGCCTTCTCCTTTTCCTTTTCTCCTTCCTCTTCATCTTCCTCTGCCTCTGCATCTTCATTTTCTTCTTCTTCATTTCAACAAAAAATGCTTTGCCCCAGCATTGAAAAAATGGCCTGCCCCAACATAAAATACAAATGCCCTGCTCCAAATTAAATTAAAAATGCCCTGCTCCAAATTAAAATGAAAATGCCCTGCTCCAAATTAAATTAAAAATGCCCTGCTCCAAATTAAAATAAAAATGTCTTGCCCCAACATAAAATCAAAATGCCCTGCCTCATTATAAAATAAAAATGCCCTGCTCCAACATAAAATAAAAGTGCACCTGCCCTAACATAAAATCAAAAGGCCCCTGCCCCAACATAAAATAAAAATGCCTTGCTCCAACATAAAATAAAAGTGCACCTGCCCCAACATAAAAAAGAAATGCCCTGCTCCAAATTAAATTAAAAATGCCCTGCTCCAAATTAAAATAAAAATATCTTGCCCCAACACAAAATAAAAATACCCCTGTCCCAACGTACAATAAAAGTGCACCTGCCCTAACATAAGACTAAAATTCCCTGCTCCAAGATAAAATAAAATGCCTTGCCCCAACATAAAATAAAAGTGCGCCTACCCCAACATAAAATAAAAATGCCCTGCTCCAACACAACATAAAAATGCCCTGCCCCAACATAAAATACAAATGCCATGATCAACATAAAATAAAAAGGCCTTTGCCCCAAGATAAAATAAAAGTGCCCCAGCCCCAATATAAAATAAAAAGGCCCTATCCCAACATAAAATAGAAATGCCCTGCTCCAACATAAAGTCAAAATGCCCTGCCTCAACATAAAATAAAAATGTCCTACCCCAACATAAAATAAAAATGCCCTGCCCAATGATAAAATAAAAATGACCCTGTCCCAACATGAAATAAAAAGGCCTTGCCCCAACATAAAATAAAAATGCTTGCTCCAACATAAAATAAAAGTGCCCCACCCCAACATAAAATAAAAATGCCCTGCTTCAAGATAAAAAAAACTGGCCCTGTCCCAACATAAAAATAAAAAGGCCCTGCCCCAACATAAAATGAAAATGCCCCTGCCCCAACATAAAATAAAAATGCCCTGCCCCAACATAAAATAAAAATGCCCTGCCCCAACAAAAAATAAGAAGACCCTGCCCCAACATAAAATAAAAATGCCCTGCCCCAACATAAAATAAAAATGCCTTGCCCCAATAAAAAATAAAAATGCCCTGCTCCAACATAAAATAAAAAGGCCTTGCCCCAAGATAAAATAAAAATGGCCCTGCCCCAACATAAAATAAAAAGGCCCTGCTCCAACATAAAATAAAAATGCCCTGCGTCAACAAAAAATAAAAATGCCTTGCCCCAACAAAAAATAAAAATGCCCTGTCCCAACACAAAATTCAAATACTTGTGCTCCAGCATAATGAATGTGTTAGTTTCTTGTCAACTTCCCAAAATGTCAATTGTCTTTATTTCTCAAATTCTATGTTTTGCAATTTGTCGCAATTTATTTTTTGTCGACTTCTCGATTTGACAGTTTGTTTGTTTGTTTCTTTGTTGTTTTTCAATTTGTCAACTTGTTGACTAATCAGTGTGTCACTTTGCCATTTTGTCATTTTGTCAGTCTGCCAACTTGTCAGTTTTTTAATTTGGGCATTTGTCACTTGTCTATGTTTTGCAATTTGTCACATAATTTTTCATTAGTCAGCTTCTAGATTTGACAGTTTGTTTGTTTGTTTCTTTTTTGTTTTTCAGTT